>CAXEVD010000054.1:0-7682 GCA_963999395.1 uncultured Halieaceae bacterium | reverse complement strand
TATGATAGAAAAGTCCGGCCGGACTGTCACCTGACGATGACCTGTCGGGGAGGGGTGCTCCCCGCGGCGGTCGTTTTCCTGCGAAGGGCAATGAAAAAAGGGGAGCCGACGGGCTCCCCTTTGTTGGTTTGAGTTCGAGGCAGTTTTACTGCTTGCCGCTGACGAACTCCGGATAGGCTTCCATACCGCATTCGGAGAGGTCGACACCTTCGTACTCGTCTTCCTCGGAAACCCGCAGGCCCATCACGACCTTGATGATGCCCCAGACAATCAGGCTGGTGACGAACACCCAGACAAAGATGGTGATGGCACCGATGATCTGGCCGCTGAAGCTGACGTCGCCGTTGGTGACCGGGACCAGCAGCAGGCCGAGCAGGCCGCAGACACCGTGGACGGAGATGGCGCCGACCGGGTCGTCGATGCGCAGCTTGTCCATGGTGACGATGCTCAGGACCACCAGGATACCGCCAAGGGCACCGAAGATGGTGGCGGTCAGGGCGCTGGGCGTGGACGGTTCGGCGGTGATCACCACCAAGCCGGCCAGGGCGCCGTTCAGCAGCATGGTCAGGTCGGCCTTGCCGAACATCAGCCGGGCGGTGATCAGGGCTGCGATTGCGCCGCCAGCGGCAGCGGTGTTGGTGTTCAGGAACACCATGGCCACCGAGTTGGCATTGGCGATGTCGCCCAGTTTCAGCACGGAGCCGCCGTTGAAGCCGAACCAGCCCATCCACAGGATGAAGGTACCCAGGGTGGCCAGCGGCAGGTTGGCGCCCGGGAAGGCCCGGATTTCGCCGTTCGGGCCATACTTGCCTTTACGGGCACCGAGCAGTAGGACACCCGCCAGGGCCGCGGCGGCACCCGCCATATGCACGATACCGGAACCGGCGAAGTCGCTGAAGCCTAGGTCGCCCAGAGTGTACATGCCGAACACCGGGTTACCGCCCCAGGTCCAACTACCTTCCATCGGGTAAATAAATCCGGTCATGACGACCGCGAAGGCAAGGAAGGCAAAAAGCTTCATCCGCTCCGCCACCGCGCCTGACACGATGGACATCGCCGTAGCAACAAAAACCACCTGGAAGAAGAAGTCCGCCGAGGGCGCATAAGTGGCATTTTCCTCACCGCCTTCAACGGCACCCGATCCTGTGATCGTGCTGAGGAAAATATCGCCGCCATACATGATGCCGTAACCCACCACCATGTACATGATGCAAGCCACTGCGAACAGCGTTATGTTTTTGGTCAGAATCTCGACCGTGTTCTTCGACCGGACCAATCCTGCCTCGAGCATGGCGAATCCAGCGGCCATCCACATGACCAGCGCACCACAGACGAGGAAGTAGAAAGTGTCCAGTGCGTACTGCAACTGAAAAATATCGTATTCCATGAGAATGTTCTCCAAGGCTCAGAATTACAGCGCTTCTTCGCCGGTCTCGCCGGTTCGGATGCGGGTGACATGCTCGAGGGATGACACAAAGATTTTGCCGTCCCCGATCTTGCCTGTTTGTGCGGCCTTAGAAATGGCCTCGATGGTCTGATCGACCATGCCATCTGCTATGGCGATATCGATTTTGACCTTGGGTAGGAAATCAACGACATACTCCGCGCCGCGATACAGCTCGGTGTGGCCTTTCTGACGACCAAAGCCTTTGACCTCGCAGACCGTGATTCCCTGTACGCCGATCGCAGACAGTGCTTCGCGCACGTCGTCCAACTTGAAAGGCTTTATGACTGCAGTAACCAATTTCATGGCAACCTCCAATAAAACCGCCCCTAGGAGACGGCGATTGACTGATTGGCGCTTGGCCGAAAGTTTTCTTGGAACATCGGATAAACGTCGCTAATCGTCGACATAAAACTCGCGGTCCCGCGTATTCCATTGCCAAGCTCAGGCCAAGAATTAATAAATACATTTAAAACAACAATTTACTGGTTCTCTTAGCTTCGAAGGACAGAGTAGTTCGCAGATACCAGGCCGGTACTGCACCAATAAAGTGCAACCAGCGCACCACTTTTGGCGGGATAAGGCCTGTCACGTTACTCTCGAGTGAGCTAAATTACCGTGCGTATCACATTCGGCGTTTAGCAGTAACTAATGGCAAACAATCACTCATCAAAGCGCGGCGGCACCTCATTCTTTGAGCGGCTGACTCGTGCTGATGATCCGGTTTTTGAGCAGATTGACCGCAACGCCAAGAGTCTTTTGCAGTCTGCATTGACCCGCCTCGATGTGGTCAGCCGGGAGGAGTTCGATGCACAGGCTGCGGTGCTCAAGCGCACGCGTGAACGGCTGGAGGCTCTGGAAGCGAAAATCGCCTCCCTAGACGAGAACTTGTCAGCAAACGAGCAGCGGGAACCTTAGTGAGCCCTGGAGGGCGTCAACCCCGACCTCATTTTCAACATGGCCGCCGAAACAGGCCTATAGACTAGGCAACCGGCTTCACTTCTAGGCAAAAGCAAGAGAGCGGGAGTTAACGAGGCACTGGCTACGTCGAAAGTGTCGGCGAGAAGTTTCCACCGGCGGCTTTGTATTGCTCGAACACTGGTGAACATGTCGTAGGAGTAGCCTGAGTGTCGATGCCACTTCTCAACGCCGCGCTGTCCTCTCGTGAGGTACCGACCGGATTGGTGCATTATGACTTTAGCGACTGCCATCCACCATAAAATCGACAGCGAGGCGGATCTCGTCATCGGAGCAGTCTGCACAGCCGCCGCGGGCTATCATACCCGTGCCGACGACGCCGTTAACGCCACTGTCGTACAACGCGTCCATGCCCTTGCTGATTCGGCCCGCCCAGGCGACCTGGTCACCCACCTTGGGCGCCCCTGCAATACCGGCTGAATGGCATGCCATGCACGCCGCATTGTAAACGTCCTCTCCTGAGCGGCCGGCACTGGCAGCCACGGTATCACTGCCCCCGCCACAAGTTTCTCCCTGTACGCAGACGGCTGAGAAAGGCTGAATTCGTGCCTCGATATCTGCTCGCTGCTGGTCAGTCAGATCAATCGCGACTGCAGCCAACGGCGCCAACATAAGGATAAAGAACAAACGCATGGTACTCACTCCTATTAATCGGAGGCGGAGTATAGCGGTTGCGAAAAAGATCGAAAACAGAGCAATACGCGCCCCGCTCAACGCTATACTGACTGTCCGTCAAACAGAAGACCTGTAATGAAGCTCTATACATTTGATGCCGCCCCCAATCCCGCCCGGCTGGGCATGTTCATGCAATACAAAGGCATTTCGCTCGATACGGTCCAGATCGACCTCGGGGCCGAAGAACAGCTCGGTGAGGCCTACCGGGCAATTGTCCCGGAAGCCACGGTACCCGCGCTGGTGCTCGATGACAGCACGGTGCTGTGCTCGGTGATTGCCATTGCCCATTACCTGGAATCTCAGTACCCCGACAAACCACTCCTCGGGCGAACGCCGGAGGAGCGGGCCCGTGTGCTGAACTGGAACCACCGGCTTTACAGCGACATTTTTGCTGCGGCTGCCGATGCGTTTCGCAACGGACACCCCAACTATGTCGATCGTGCGCTACCGGGGCCGGTCAATGTCGCTCAGCTGCCCGGGCTGGTCGAGCGCGGGCGCGCTCGCCTGATCGCCGGCCTGGAAATCATCAACGAGACTTTGGCAGACAGCGCTTTCCTTGCAGGCGACTTTTTCTCCTTTGCCGATATCGATCTGCTGGCGGCGATTGATTTCGCGAAATGGGGCGCCCGGCTGACCCCCGATGAATCCCTGACCCATCTGCATCGATGGCGTGGTGAGGCCAAAGCGGCCTTGGCGGAGTGACGCATCGTTCAGGGTGGTGGCTTTGCCTGCTCGTACTCATAGGATGCAGTGACCCCGACACCGGCCCTGCTCAACTTGATGAGTACCTCAAGCGACTGTCGACCGTCACGGGCGTAGAGCTAACCTCCGGCGCACCCTATGAGTCCGACCGGTTCGATCTCCCCAAGGAGCAGACCGCCGAATTGCCCACCGCCAGTCAGATCGATCTGATCGACTTCCTATCGCTGTCTGGGTGCCAGCTGCAGGTGAATCTGGGGCGCCGCAATACGCAATTGGGGCGCACAGCCTCTGCCTCTCAACGCCTGTTGCTGGAACTTGAGTTCATGGAACTAGCGCCCCAGTGCATCACCTTACTCAGGGAGCGCGGTGACAAAGAGTTGGCGAGTACGCTGGCGGCAGTCAGCGTGGAGCGCGAGGCGCAACTCCCCGACTCGATTGCACGAGCACTTCTCCTCGGGCCTGAGTGGCGGCTGTTCTGGGAGCGACCTGCGACCTTGGGCAACTATCCGGACGACACAAACAGTGCGATGACCGAATCGCTCAGCCGGCTCGCATATTTGACACGGGGCTGGTTGGCAGGCAACTGGCAGGCCAGTAACCGTGAGGTCGAACTGCTGCTGAGCGATCTCCGCGCCGGTGACGGCGGCGCCCTGCTCTCAGCGCATTCACTGGTATCCCGGGAACTGGAACGCGCCAATACACTGCTCGCCAGAACCCAGACCGCAGCGCCGTTGTGCCCGTTTGGCAGCCCCACAGATCGCTCCAAAGCATTGGAGCAGGTGGTAGCGAGGTTTTTTGTGGGGGCCCTGCAGCCTTGGTTGGTGCAGTTGCGACAAAGGACCGAATTACTGTTAGGGCCGGTCACAGATCTGGAAACGCCCCTTTCGGCCGCGTTGAGCCCCCGATATCGGGCGTGGGTGACCGAACGAGATGACTTACTGAACACTCAGACCGAACGCATTCGCGCGCACATCGCCAATATTCAGGCTACCTTGGCCGGGTGTTCTTAAGACCCGTCGCATCTGCGCAATCCGTCACTCTTCGCACTGCGATGCCGGGCCAACCCTGCGACATTAGCCCGGACATTCAAACCAATTTGTGGAGAGAGTTGTGAGGCTGATTCGATTCACCACCGCACTCGCTGCCCTGACGCTGGCCGCTTGCGCCACCGAACCACCGGAGCCCCTGGTGGACTTCGCCCCTGGCTAAAATTTCAGTCAGCCCAAGACGATTAGCTTTTACGCCATGAGCAACGAGTTGACGGGAAACAATCCGACTGAACTGACCGACTTTCAGAGAGACCGCATTGATGCCGCATTGCAAGATGCCCTCGAAGCGAAAGGATTTGTATTCGTCGACAAAACCGCTGATGCCGACCTGCTCCTGAGCTGGCACCTAGATCTCATGGAAAAGACCGATGTGAAAACCTACAACAACCCTTCTTACGGGGCCTCGGTAGGCTACAGCCGCAATGCGATGCACAACTGCTATAACTGCATGAACCAGTCCGATGTCCGCGTCTGGGAATACACCCCGAGACACCTTCATCATCGACATGATTGACCCTGACGAAAACGCCTCGGTCTGGCGCAGCGTGACCCAGTCAAAGCTAAAAGACGCAACCATCCGCGATCAGGCTGCACTTGATAGCGCTGCAATGCGGGTACTCGCAGGCTTCCCACCCGGCGCAATGCCCGCCTCTCCGTGACGCTATGACAAGCACTGGGCCATTGGCTCAGTGCTTCAACCGTTCGATCTCACCCAAGGGAGCCGCCTACCCCAAAGGGGGCACTTGAGACACGACGCGTCGCCCCCTACTCTGGTCACCCCACACTGAGGCGGCAATCGTGAAAGTTATCACTAGAGAGGCGCTTTCGAGCCCGTGCCCGATGCCCGGGCGAGAGGCCCGAACAACTTGTATTGGTCTAGTCCAGACACGTTGGTACGACGCCATGGATGCCCATACCGAGCAGTTGCGAGAGGGCGTGAGTGCTTGTGCCGGCGCCGGTGCCAACGTCGTGTTCCTGCCTGAGCTGACCTTAAGTCGCTATCCCGCGGATCGTCGGCCCGAGGGGCCCGCGGACGCCTCCGCTGAAGATTTAGAGAGCGGGCCAAGTCTTGCGCTGGCGCGTGAACTCGCCCGGGAATGTGACGTGCACGTGCAGATCTCCCTCTTTGAGCGCTCCGGGGCAGCCGACCAACGCGGTCTCAACAGCTCCATCATTGTTGCGCCGAACGGTGAATGCGTAGGGCTTACCCGCAAACTCCACATTCCAGTGACCGAGGGCTATTTCGAGGATCACTACTTTACGGAGGGGCCAGCCGATGACCCCTACCCAGTGCACAGTCTTGAACTGGACGGCGTGGACCTCAAGGTGGGTAACCCGACCTGCTGGGATGAGTGGTTCCCTGAAGTGGCGCGTTGCTATGCACTCGCCGGCGCTGACGTGCTCTGTTACCCCACCGCCATCGGCTCCGAACCCGACTACCCGGATTTCGACACCGCACCACTGCTGAGGCGGGTTGTGACCGGTCACGCGGCGGCCAACGGACTCTTTATTGCCCTGCCCAACCGCTTTGGCTCTGAGGGACTCCTCCACTTTTACGGCACGAGCTGCATCATCGATCCCTTCGGGCGGGTGCTGGTGGAAGCCCCGCGGGACGAGGCCGTTGCGCTGGCGGCAGAAATTGATCTCGGGCAACGAAACGACTGGCTAACGCTGTTCCCCTTTTTCGCCACCCGAAGGCCAGACACCTATAGCGCGCTCACCCATGACAAAGTGAATCCCCGACAGCCCAATGGCGGCGCGCAGGACGGGGGCATTGCCGGCATTAAACAGTGACGCGCACCCGTTATATGCCGCCAGAGTGGGCAACCCATGCCGCCAGTTGGATGGGGCTCCCCAGAGACAGCTACGCGGAATCGGGTCTGAACCGCGAAGCCGTGCAAGACGCCTGGTCAGCAGTGGCCAACGCCATCAGTGATTACGAACCGGTAAAGATGTTATGCCACCCGGAGGATCTCGCGGCAGCAAAACGCAAGTTGTGTTCATCGATCGACCTCATTCCCGTCGCCTTGAACGACGCCTGGCTGCGCGATATCGGACCCACCTTTGTCATTGAGGATGACGCTCTGGTCGCCATCGACTGGCAGTTCAACGGATGGGGCCAAAATACCGAGTTTGAGTGGGACGATGACGACGCCATTGCCCGCCAGATCGCCGAGGTCTTGACGGTACCGAGTGAACGCGCAGAGATCGTCAACGAAGGGGGCGGAATCCATGTGGATGGCCACGGCATGGTGCTCCTCACTGACACGGTGCAGCTGGACCCAACGCGAAACCCGGACCACGACCGCGACAGCATCGCAACACATATTCATAATGCACTTGGCACGTACCGCGCCATCTGGCTGCCGAGAGGGTTATGGCGGGACAACTTCTTGAACGGCACCAAAGGTCACGTGGACATCGTCGCCTGCTTCGCCCCAGATGGCCGTCTGCTGGTACATCGGCAGACCAGCGAGGGTCACCCGGATTTCGCTTTATGGGACGACCTTGCTCAACAATTCAGTGATGAAGGTCTCGAGGTATTCCCGCTCGAGGCGCCGCTCACGCTAAAAGATCACCGTGATTGGGTGGACTACAGCTACATTAATCACTACGTCTGTAATGGTGCGGTCATTTGCCCAAGCTTCGATGATCCCCGCGACGACGCGGCGCGTGAGCGGCTGGAGGATGCCTACCCCGGCCGGGATATTCGGATGCTGGATGCCAGAGCGCTGTTTGCCATGGGCGGGGGCATCCACTGCATCACCCAGCAACAACCGAGCGAAGTCGGCTAAATCCCTCTATACTCCGCGCTCTCTTTTTTCAGCGGTCAA
>CAXEVD010000053.1:0-7732 GCA_963999395.1 uncultured Halieaceae bacterium | reverse complement strand
TTGATTCAGGTCTGGTATCGCGGGTTTTTGCTACATTCGGCGCGCCTCCGAGATCGCAGGTACGCTACACTTTAACGATGCGGTTTTATTAAGCGCACCTTACGATCTGGCGGTCCGCATGGCAAAATTTCAGCGCGACGCTTGCGACCGTGCCAGGGGCAGTTTAGCATTAAGTTATATGCTTATATAAAAGAATAATAACAGCGCAAAGCGCTCCGCGCGCTATTAGCAACGCGGGTAAACACGGCAGCACTCCGGGGGAGGAAAAGGATGGCATCAGACGCCGAGCAGGGGCAGCTCCAAGCCGCGCCTGAATCCTTTTTGTCCAAAGATCTGGTTGAGAACATTTCTCGGGATGGCATCAACCCCGGTCGTCGCTCGTTGCTGCAGGGCGCTTTTACGGCCGCCGCCGCATCGATGGTGGCACCATCACTGATGGGGGATGACGACCCGGATATCGTGAACTTGCCTACCTGGACCCGCAGTTTAGGCAAGCCGGTGGTCGCCAACCCCTACGGACAGCCGTCCCCTTACGAGGCCAATATTGTTCGGCGCCAGAGCCCCGGTCTCACCCGAACGGATCAGTCCAGCGTGTCGTTTACGCCACTGCAAAACCTGTTCGGCATGATCACCCCGAGTGGCTTGCATTTCGAGCGCCATCATCAGGGCTGGGTCGATATCGACCCGCGCCGACACAAGCTGATGATCAATGGGCTGGTAGAGACCCCACTGGTATTCACCATGGAAGAATTGCTTCGCATGCCCAGCGTGTCGCGTATCCACTTTCTCGAGTGTGGCGCCAACACAGGTCTCGAGTGGGGTAATGTGGCGGTCCCTACCGTGCAATACAGCCACGGTATGTTGTCAGCCTCCGAATTCACCGGGATCCCTGTCTCCTTGCTGCTGGAGCGAGCAGGCTTTGATCGAAAACGTGCAACCTTCTTGCTGGCGGAGGGCGCCGACGGCTCCAGCATGACGCGCACTATTAATCTCGAGAACGCATTGGACGATGCGCTGGTGGCCTATGGGCAAAACGGCGAAATGTTGCGGCCAGAAAACGGCTACCCCTTGCGCCTGGTAGTACCCGGCGTGCAGGGCGTGTCATGGGTCAAGTGGCTACGGCGACTAGAAGTGGGCGATGCCCCTTGGGCGACCAAAGACGAGGTCGCGCACTACGTGGATCTGATGCCGGATGGCACGCACCGCCAGTACACCTCCATTCAGGAGGCGAAGTCAGTGATCACGGCGCCCTCGGGCGGTCAAAAATTATTGAAGCATGGTTATTACGACATAACCGGCCTGGCCTGGAGCGGTCGCGGCACCGTGGAGAAAGTCGAGGTGTCGGTTGATGGCGGGCGCAACTGGCGTGGTGCGCGCCTGGAGGGACCAATCTTGCCCAAAGCCCTGACCCGCTTCCATTGCGATTGGGTCTGGCAGGGAGAGGAGGCACTGCTGCAAGCCCGGGTCACCGATAGCACCGGCTATATCCAGCCCAGCCGCGCGCAGTTGGTTGAGATACGCGGCACGCGATCGATCTACCACAATAACGCCATACAGACCTGGCGAGTGGGCGTTGACGGCGAGGTACACAATGTCCAGCTGGGTTAGAGCGGCCCCGATGTGGCTATGTGCGATGACTATTACATCGTGGGCGGCGGCGCTGCCCGAGGGTCTGGTCGATTTAGGTAGACCCGCGACCGAGAGTGAGATCGCGGCCTGGGACATTGACGTGCGTCCTGACTTTGTCGGTCTGCCACCGGGCAGCGGCGATGTGTGGGCGGGCGAGGAGATCTGGCTGGTTCAGTGTGCCTCCTGCCATGGTGACTTCGGCGACTCCAACGAGATTTTTGCGCCTCTGGTGCTGGGCAATATCACCGAGGAGGACATCGCCACGGGGCGGGTTGCCTCGCTTACGGACCCTGCTGTCACCCGCACCACATTGATGAAGGTGCCCACCCTCTCTACTCTATGGGATTACATCTATCGGGCCATGCCGTGGAACACTCCCAAGTCTTTGACCCCGGATGAGGTGTACGCGCTGGTCGCCTATTTGCTGAATCTAGGCTACGTGGTCGACGACGATTTTGTACTCTCGGATACCAATATGGCGGAGACTCAGGCGCGCATGCCGAATCGCAACGGTATGAGCCTCGATCATGGTCTGTGGTCGGTATCTGGCGCACCAGATGTGAGCGGCTCGTCCTGTACCGCCGACTGCGACGTGGCGGTGACCGTGACGTCATCCCTGCCTGCCTACGCCATGAATGCCCACGGCAATCTTGCGGAACAGGTGAGGGACTGGGGCCCATACCCCGGACTGTGGACAGCGGCAGAACCTGAACAGTTCGCAGCGGCTAGCACGGTGGTCGACGCGGTTCTAGCGCCTGAGGCCGCGCTCACTGCGGGTGGGTGTTCGGGCTGCCACCAGATGACCGGTCAGCTGGTGGGGCCGGGCTTTGATGCCATCCGGGCGAAGTACGCCGGGCAGGAGCACGCGGCCTACTTACGTGACAAGATAGTAAACGGTGGCGCCGGGGCGTGGGGGAGCATGCCGATGCCGCCCATGCCCGCAGTGGATGACGACGCGCTGCAACAGATTGTTGCCTGGTTAACCTCAGGCGAAGAATAAAAAGGAGTGACCGAGACGATGACAACGATCCATGCAAAGGGTATCTCGCGCCGAGGCTGGTTGCGCTGGGCGATGATACTGGGTGCCGCTGCGGCCCTACCGGGGCGCGTGTGGGCCGCGGTGGCAAGGCCGGAGGCAGCCTTTGGTGCCACAGCGCTGGATGAGGCGCTGGCGGCGCTGGGTGACACACCCCAGGTGCACGAGGGCATCCAGTTTACGACGCCTGATATTGCCGAGAATGGTGCTGTCGTGCCTATCCGGGTGGAAGTCGATTCCGGGGCGCTGCCGAATGTCTCCAAAGTGTCCGTGCTGGTTGAAATGAACCCCAACCCGCTGGCGGCCTCGTTTGACATCCCGCCCGGTACCGAGGTCTACATCGAGACCCGGGTGAAGGTGGCGCAAACCTGCACGCTATATGCGGTGGCGGAGGCAGACGGACAGTTATACATTCAGTCGAGAGAGACCAAGGTCACCCTCGGCGGATGTGGCGGTTAAGGAGGACACCATGGCAGGTCGAATCAAGATTCGTGCCCAGAAAAAGGGCGACATTACAGAGGTGAAGGCCCTGATGCGCCATCCGATGGAAACCGGCATGCGCAAGGATCAGGCGGGGGACCCAATACCTGCGCACTTTATTACCGAAGTGTCAGTTTTCCATGGTGATCAGCCTGTGATGCAGGGTCACTGGGGTGCAGCAGTATCCGCCAATCCTTTTCTCGGGGTGCGCTTTGCGGGCGGGGAGTCTGGCGATACCGTCCGCGTCGTCTGGACCGATAATCAAGGTGGCAGCGGCGAGGGCGAGACCACTATCCGTTGAATGAGGATGCTAGGGGGCAGCTGTGAAAAAACATGATTTCAGCTTCACCTTATTTGCTGCGTGGCTGTGCTCATTACCGCTGGCGGCAAATGACGGTGTATTCGATCAGTACCGGGATCTGATGGGTGATGACAACCCGGCGGTGTTCGTTATCGACGAGGGCGAAGAGCTCTGGTTTACGCCGCAAGGCCCCGAGTCCGCCACGCTGGAAACCTGTGATCTGGGCCTGGGTCCGGGCGTCACCGAGGGTGCCTACGTGCGTTTACCGCGCTACTTTGCCGATACCGATGCGGTGATGGATCTCGAATCGCGGCTGGTCCACTGCATGACAGTAATTCAAGGCCGGGAGCTCGAAGCGGCGAACGCAAAGCCTTACTCACTGAGAGGGGATTTCGGTACCGAGATCGAAGCCCTCGTGACCTGGCTGGCTGCAGAATCGGAAGGCGCCACGATTGCACCCGAGCAGACCCACGCGGCCGAGCGGGCGATGTATACCCTGGGCGAGGAGATTTTCTTCTATCGCGCAGGGCCCCATGACTTTTCCTGTGCCACCTGTCACGAGCAACTCGACATGCGCATTCGCTTGCAGGCACTGCCTGATCTGACCTCCCACACCGGCGCCGCCGAGGCCTGGGGGAGTTGGCCCGCCTATCGTATTTCTCAGGGGCTGGTACGCACCATGGGATGGCGACTACGAGACTGCTTTCGCCAGCAGCGATGGCCCGAGCTACAAATGGGCTCCGAGGCCAGCATTGCGTTACAAACTTATATGGCGGTGAATGCCGCGGGCGGCACCATGACCGCCCCGGGGTTGAAGCGATGAAGGCGCTGACCGTAGGCATAACGATCGTCCTCACCGCGAGTATAGCGGCCTGGACAATGGCTTCTGACGGGATAGAAGCGGTATTACAAAACTCTTTCGTAGGCAAGAATCAGGCCACCATGGACCGGTTGCAGCGCGATGCGGTGCAAACCGCCTGCAGTGCGCCGCGCGGCATGCCCCTTGATAGCGACATGCTGGCTTCATTACGCGCAGAGCGCTTGGCCGCGGTTGTGCTGCCGGCAGATGGCCAATACCTCGGTGACTGGCAGCGAGGCGCCGAGGTGGCGGGCAACGGACGAGGGCTGCAATCGAGCGATGACCCCGCCCAACCCAATGGCGGCAACTGCTACGCCTGCCACCAACTCGCTCCCGATGAAGTCGCCTACGGCACCCTGGGCCCTTCGCTGACGGGATACGGCGCGCGGGGCCAATCTGAGGCCATGTTGCAGTACACCTGGACCAAGCTGTGGGACACCCACGCTTATAACCTGTGCTCTCACATGCCGCGCTTTGGCGCGCAAAGCATTCTCACCGAACAACAGTTGAAAGACGTGATGGCCTATCTGCTGGACCCCGCTTCACCGGTCAACCAAGCCGCTGAGTGATTCGATAAGTCCCATGCATCGAAGGGAATTTCACAAGCTGTTGGGGCTTGGCGCCGCGGCAGGGTTGTCTCTACCTTCATTGCTACGTGCGCAGCCTCACAGTGGCGATGCCTATCATCTGCCGCGGTTCGGCAATGTGCACCTCCTGCACATGACCGACGTGCACGCGCAGCTGCTGCCTGTCCACTACCGAGAACCCTCCGTCAATATCGGCGTGCATGACGCGCGCAATCGATCACCGCACCTGGTGGGCGAGGCGCTGCTCAATCACTTTGATATTGCTCCGGGTTCGCGGGCGGCGCATGCGTTCAGCCACGTAGATTACATTGCCGCCGCGGAGCAGTTCGGACGTGCTGGGGGCTTCGCGCACATCGCTACCCTTGTCAAGCGGCTGCGGGCAGATCGACCGGGCGCGCTGCTGCTTGATGGCGGGGACCTGTGGCAGGGATCTGCTACCGCGCTTTGGACGCTGGGTCAGGACATGGTCGACGCCAGCAAGTTGCTGGGTGTTGATGTCATGACCGGTCATTGGGAGTTCACGCTGGGCGCTGATCGGGTCACGGAGATTGTTAATCAGGATCTCGACGGACACATCGACTTCGTCGCGCACAATGTCAAAGACATGGACTTTGGCGACCCGATCTTTGCGAGCCATACCCTTAAGGAGATCAACGGGGTACCCGTGGCGATCATTGGCCAGGCCTTCCCCTATACACCAATCGCCAACCCCGCCCACTTCA
The DNA here is from genome assembly GCA_963999395.1 of uncultured Halieaceae bacterium. Taxonomy (GTDB): domain Bacteria; phylum Pseudomonadota; class Gammaproteobacteria; order Pseudomonadales; family Halieaceae; genus Luminiphilus. The sequence goes on along the minus strand of CAXEVD010000053.1, from coordinate 2,118 downwards.
CCACCGGCTGGACTTTCGGTATTCAGGAGCGCGAGCTGCAGGAAAAGGTGAATGAAGTGCGCGCCGCAGGCGCTCAGGTGGTGGTTTTGCTCTCTCACAACGGCGCCGACAGCGATATAAAGCTGGCCTCGCGGGTGACGGGCCTCGACGCCATTTTGGGTGGTCACACCCACGACGCGATTCCCCGCGCGCTGGAAATTAAAAACGCGGGCGGTATCACCTTGGTTACTAATGCCGGCTCTAACGGCAAGTTTCTGGGCGTGCTGGACTTTGATGTGCGTGATGGGCGCATCCGCGACTGGTCGTATCGGCTGCTGCCGATATTCGCGGAACTGCTACCGCCTGACCCGGCGATGAACGACCTAATTGCCCGCATTCGCGCGCCCTTTGCCGAACAGCTCGCAAAGCCCTTGGCCCTGACGGATGATCTCCTTTACCGGCGCGGCAATTTCAATGGCAGTGTCGATCAGCTTATTTGTGAGGCGCTGATGGACGAGCTCGACGCGCCGATCGCCCTGTCACCGGGCTTCCGCTGGGGTACCACCTTGCTGCCGGGCACTGTGATCACGATGGAAGACCTCATGGCGCAGGTGGCAATCACTTATCCCGCGGTGACGCTCACCGAAATGGATGGTGCGTTCCTCAAGCGGGTGCTGGAGGACGTTGCCGACAATTTGTTCCACCCCGACCCTTACTACCAGCAGGGTGGGGACATGGTGCGATCGGGTGGTTTGCAATACGCGATCGCGCCGCTGGCACAAGCCGGGTCGCGGATTAAGGAGCTGACTCTGAACGGCAAACCCATCGATGCGAACAAGACCTACAAGGTGGCTGGTTGGGCGTCGGTGCAGCAGGTGGAAGGTGAGCCCATCTGGGATGTGGTGGCGCGCTGGCTCAAGGCGCGGGGCCGCGTGCAGGGAGTGCGAGTGAATCAGCCTGAGGTGATGGGTCTGCAGAACAATCAAGGCATCGCGTGAGTCGCTGAGCGACCTATGACCCCCATTACGATTCTGCAATCCGCGGCGGACGCGAGGCCCGACTGGGTGAGTCGATGTATGAGGTCTGTCGCCGACTGGTCTCAGCAGCAAGGATACGACTATCACTGCATCGGTGACGAGCTCTTTGACTGGGTGGTGCCTGAGTTCCGCGACAAACTTTACGGTCGCACGCCGATACTGGCTGATTTGGCGCGGCTCCGTTGGATTGAATCGGAGTTGGCGGTGCGCGGCGGATTGGTGGTTTGGATCGACGCTGATTCAGTGGTAATCGACCCCACCTGGCGCATACCCGACTCAACGCATACGTTTTTCGGTGAGGAGTGCTGGGTTCAGCCAACGGCAAAGGGTGCTTGGTGGGCTTATCAGTCTCCCCACAATGCGTTCATGGGCTTTACGGCGGCGTCTCCCGTGCTCGGGTTTTTGGCCTACCTGTCTGAGTCCATCATTGAGCGCGCGGATGCGGCGCATATCGCACCGCAGATGGTGGGGCCAAAATTGCTCAAGGCGCTCAACAATCTGGCGCAGTTCACGCTGGTGCCAGAGGCGGGTGCGGTCAGCCCAGAGCTACTTGTCGAGTGGGTGGGTGAAACGGGCCCCGCGACTGCCTGTTATGAGCAGGCGACTCGGGGCTCCTTGGCGCTAGTGAACCTTTGCTCGTCTCTCACTTACAGTGAGGAGGCTATGCAGCGGACGGAAAAATTTCTGGCGCGCCACGGCGCCTGAGCGATACAGCCACTCGCCGCCTCAGGCTAACTTCAAACCGTTTTCCACGGGCCGTTCCGGCTGAATAAGCACTACAGTGCCATCGGCTTGCGGAAAACCTGTAATCAAGCATTGGGATTGGATCGGGCCAATCTGTTTGGGCGGGAAGTTCACCACGCCAATCACTTGTTGACCCACCAAGCCTTCAGCGTGGTAGAGGCCGGTAATTTGCGCGCTCGATTTGAGTACACCGATATCGGGACCAAAATCCACATGCAGAATGTAGGCCGGGAGACGGGCCTCCGCGAACACTTCGGCGGTGACAATGGTGCCAACCCGCAGATCCACCTGCTCAAAATCCTGCCAAGAAATCGTTTCCATACGGCATTCCCTGCGATGATGCCCCACTGGGTGACAA
>CAXEVD010000052.1:0-7855 GCA_963999395.1 uncultured Halieaceae bacterium | reverse complement strand
GACCCAGCATCGCTTCGTATCCCTCTCGCCAGGTAGGGTAGGAAAGTTGAAAACCTATTTTCTCTAGGAGTGCATTTCGGCAGCGCCGGTTGGCGCGGAGAGGCGATGGATCAGACGGCCTGGTCAGGGTGACCCCAATCTGATCCGCCAGCCAGTCTTCAATCTCATGGGTCGGGGTCTGATCATCATCGGCGCCAACCACTGTCGGCGGCACCGACTGACCGGCGACGTCAAGATCGATGCAATGAACAACCAGCCGCGCTAAATCCTCGCGATGTATGCGGTTGCCATACAATGCGGTCGTTGCGCCGCCCTCACCGACACGCACCTTTCGTATCAGCATCCCTTCGGGGTCTCCGTATACCCCGGCGGGACGGATGATGGTCGCGGTCGCCGCGCGGCGAATCGCCACCTCCCCAGCAATCATTGAACTGGCTTGCGCCTCATCGAGATTCAGCGGCGAATGCTCGTCCACCCAGCCGCCCCCTGATTCCCGATAAACCCGGGTAGAAGACACCCAGATCACCCTGTGGCACGGCGCGATCCACTTCTGGCTAGCGAGCGTCTTGGCGACTCCAGCGAACCCTGCCTGATACCCCGCGGGATCATAGGATTGGGGCGTCGGGGTCACCACCACATAGTCCGGCGCCACAGCATCCAGCGACCCCCAGCTTGCCGGATCCGTGAGATTCACTGTGTGACGGTCAAATTGATCGGGCAACCGATCCGGGTTGCGACGCGCCGCCGCAACGCGCCACCCACCTTCGAGCAAGGACAGGCCCACGCGCGTACCAATATCACCACAGCCAAGGATCAACACCTGCATGGCTTCACGGCCTTATCAAACAATCGCTATGATACGAGCCTACCACGAGGCCTTTTTTGACCGGGGCGCGCTTGAGCCAAAGCATTCTTCAACATCCTGTCACCGTCCTGCGCGGGGTGGGAGACAAGATGGCGTCCAGACTGGCAGATATCGGCATCCGCTCGCTGGAAGATTTGGTGTTTCATTTTCCGCTCCGTTATCAGGACCGCACGAAAATCTCGGCCATTGGCGGCTTGCGCGACCAGGTTGATGCCGTCGTCGAGGCAGAGGTCCGCGCTGCTGCCGTCACCATGGGCCGCAGACGAACGCTGGTGGTGAGAGTCGATGACGGAACCGGGCTGCTCACCCTGCGGTTTTTCCACTTTCGACAGGCGCAGGTCTCACAATTCAAGCAAGGCTCAACCATACAGCTGTTCGGCACACCTCGGTGGCTGGGCGGGCAAATCGAAATGGTGCATCCCGAGTACCGACTGGGGGAGGGTGCGCAACTTTTAGAGGCCGCACTGACGCCCGTGTATCCAACGGTCAGCGGTCTGGGTCAAAGCACCTGGCGGAAGCTCTGTGGGCAGGCGCTCGCCCTACTCAGCAAAGAGCCCCCTGAAGACTTACTCGACGGGATCACAGATGATCGCGTGAGCCTCACCGAAGCCATCACCTTCCTGCACAACCCGCCACCGACCGCGGCGCTCAGTCAGATTCAAGAGGGAACGCACCCCGCACAAATCCGGCTGGCCAGGGAAGAACTCATCGCGCATCAACTGACCGTGCAGGGCGTCCGGGACACTGAGCGGCGCCACCCCGCGCCGGCCATTGCGCCCTCATCGCCCACCGCGGCAGCATTCCTCGAGGCACTTCCCTTTGCGCCCACCGCCGCGCAGGAGCGCGTTGCCATCGAGCTGGCAGAGGATATGGCACAAACACAGCCCATGCTCAGACTGGTTCAGGGGGACGTGGGTTCGGGAAAGACACTGGTGGCGGCGCGCGCGGCGCTGGATACGATCGCCGCCGGGTATCAGGTCGCCTTCATGGCGCCGACCGAATTACTGGCAGAGCAACACTTCGCCACCCTCGACGCCTGGCTGACCCCCCTTGGCCAGCCGGTGGCCTGGCTCAGCGGTCGAACCAAAGGCCAAGCGAGACAGCAAGTCCTGCAAGCGCTGGCGAGTGGCGACGCGCCCCTGGTCGTTGGCACGCATGCGCTGTTTCAACATGACGTGCACTTTCATCGACTCGGTTTGATTATTGTCGATGAACAGCACCGTTTCGGTGTGCACCAGCGGCTATCACTGGCTGATAAGGGTGTTGGCGACGAGCATCCGCATCAATTGGCACTGACCGCTACGCCAATCCCACGTTCACTGGCCATGGTGGCTTATGGCGATCTCGACTGCTCGGTCATTGACGAATTACCACCGGGCCGCCAGCCGGTTACCACGACACTGATGGACCACACGCGCCGCGACGCGGTGATGCGGCGCGTGGGCAGTGCTTGCCGAGAGGGCAGGCAGGCATATTGGGTCTGCACCGCCATCGAGGAAAGCGACACGTTGGATATCGAGGCGGCGGAGGCCACACTTGATCAATTGCAACAAGCGCTCCCTGATGTGCAGATTGGCCTCGTGCACGGCAAGCTGAAGCCCGCCGAGAAAGCCACCGTAATGGCCGCGTTCAAGGCTGGCGAAATTCAGCTGTTGGTGGCTACCACGGTGATTGAAGTAGGCGTTGACGTTCCCAACGCGAGCCTGATGATCATCGACAACGCTGAGCGCTTAGGGCTCGCCCAACTGCATCAGCTGAGAGGACGGGTCGGGCGCGGCGCCGTCGACAGCCACTGCCTGTTGCTGTATCGACAGCCGCTTTCCGACACCGCCCAACAACGTCTTAAGGTGATGCAGGAGTCCCATGATGGCTTTGTCATCGCTGAAGCCGATCTCGAAATCCGTGGGCCGGGTGAGTTGCTCGGAACGCGGCAAACAGGTCTCGCGGCATTCCGGATTGCCCTATTGCCAGAGCACGAACCACTGCTGGTCGAGGCGCAGGACATCGCGGCGAGGCTTTACGCACGCGACCCCGGCCGCGCAAAAGCCCTGATGCAGCGCTGGGCAGGTGCCCGCGCAGACTTTGCGCGAGTCTGACTGCACGATGTCGCATCCCTACCCACAGGCCGCTAGACTGTGTGGCCGCGAGCCACGAATACAGTCCTTTGAGTGAGCGATCCTCTTCGTTGAACACCCCTGATCTTGGCGGTCCGTCCAAATGGCGCGCCGCGCTCGAGATCATGCGCTTCGACAAACCGATCGGTACCTTCTTGTTGGCCGCCCCCACACTATGGGGTATTGCGCTAGCTAACGAAGGTTTCCCAAGCCTGCGACTGCTCGCCATCTTTTCGGCCGGCATCGTAGTCATGCGGGCTGCGGGATGCATTGCCAACGACCTCGCTGACCGCAATCTCGATGGTCACGTCGAACGCACGCGGCTGCGCCCGCTGGTCACCGGTGCACTGACCGTCAGAGAGGCGGTAGCACTGCTCTTGTTATTGCTGGCTACCGCACTGGGCCTGGTGGCACTGACCAACCCGCTGACCATTAAGCTGTCCTTGGCGGGAGCGGGGCTGGCGATGATCTATCCCCTGATGAAGCGGATCACGCACCTGCCACAGATCGCGCTTGGCATTGCCTTTTCGTGGAGCATTCCCATGGCATTTGCGGCCAGCATCAATGCCTTACCTAGTGCACTGTGGTGGCTGTTTACTGCCAATTTGTTGTGGACAGTGGTCTATGACACGCAATACGCCATGGTTGATCGTGAAGACGACCTGTCGGTGGGCATCAAGTCCACCGCCATTCTCTTTGGCAACCTCGATGTGCGGATCATTGGTTTGTTGCAGTGCCTTTGCTTCATCGCTTTTTGGCGCTGTGGGGTAGCGTTCTCATTGGGCCCGATCTACTACGCTGCCGTCAGCGCCGTGGGCATCCTCTTTGCCCGGCATCTGTGGCTGATCCGCGACCGCGACATCACACAGTGCTTTGCGGCCTTCAACCAGAGCAAGTGGATCGGCCTGATCATTCTCATGGGGCTTTGTGGCCATTTCTGGATGGGCGCCAGCGCCGGCTGAGCTCGATGGACACCTTTGACGCCAAGTTGCATCGGTCTATCGCCGAGCTAGACGCCTCTCTGTGGCAGTCCTGCTTTGGTAACAGCGATCCTTTTTTGCGCTGGGACTTTCTGCACGGGCTCGAAACCTCAGCCTGCACCACCGCTGAGAGCGGCTGGCAGCCAGCGCATATCACGCTCGAGCAGAGCGGCGCGCCCGTCGGCGTACTGCCGGCGTATCTGAAAAACCACAGCTACGGCGAATATGTTTTTGACTGGTCCTGGGCGGACGCCTGGCAGCGCATGGGTCTGCGTTACTACCCCAAACTGGTGACAGCAGTACCCTTCACGCCAGCATCCGGACGGCGGCTGGGTGATCTGACCGGAGACGCTGATGCACCCGCCACCATGGCGACTTGTGTCAAAGCCTTGAGCGAGGAGCTTGAGATCTCCAGCTGGCATGTGTTGTTTCTGGATGAGGCCACCTCAGAGCAGCTGCGCCGCTGCGAGATGCCACAGCGACTGACCACACAATTTCACTGGTTTAACCGCGAATACCGAGACTTTCAGGACTTTCTCGATCGCTTTAGCAGTCGCAAGCGCAAGAATCTGCGACGCGAGCGTGAGCAGATCTCCCGTCAGGGGCTCTCACTCAAAACACTAAAGGGCGAGGCGATTGGCCCTGAGGCGTGGCAGTTTTTTCACCGCTGTTACCAGACAACCTATGCCAAACGCTCAGGACACGGTGGCTATCTCACGGAAAGATTTTTTACCGAGACCTGCCCGGCATTGGGGCAGGTGCCGGTCATGGTCATCGCGGAACGGGACCAACAGCCCGTCGCGGCATCGCTTTTTTTTGAAGGGGATGACACCCTGTACGGGCGCTACTGGGGCTGCCTCGCAGAATTTGAGTTCCTGCATTTCGAGGCCTGCTATTACCGTGGCATCGAGTACTGTATTGAGGCAGGGCTGTCGCGCTTCGACCCTGGCGCGCAAGGGGAGCACAAAATCCAGCGCGGATTCGAGCCGATTCTGACCTATTCCAATCACTGGATTGTCGACGAGCGCTTGCGGGAAGCCGTGGCCCAGTTCGCGGAACAGGAATCGCAACAGGTCCGCGCCTACCAGCGTGAGGCCGCGACGTTATTGCCCTTCAAGCAGGAGAGTGCTCAGCCCTAAGGGGGCGCGTCGCGCAGGAATACCCAGTTGTTCCCCTCTGAGTGTTCCGGGCTGTAGTAGTAGCCATCACCCTTGAAGCGCTTGAGCCCTTCGGGTTCGTTGAGCCCCTTTTGGATAATGTAACGCGCCATAACCCCGCGCGCCTTCTTGGCGAAGAAGGAAATCATTTTGTATTGGCCGTTTTTCAGGTCGCGGAACTGCGGTGTAATCACCTCAACATCCAGTGACTTAGGCTTCACCGCTTTGAAGTACTCATTGGAGGCCAGATTGACCAGGACCGGGCTACCGCTCGCTTTAAGGTGCTGACCCAAAGTCTCGGTAATGCGATCATCCCAGAACTCATAGAGGTTTTTGCCACCCGCATTGGCAAAGGGCAGACCCATTTCCAGCCGGTACGGCTGCATGAGGTCCAGCGGTCGCAACAGTCCATACAGACCAGAAAGAATACGCAGGTGCTTCTGCGCGAAGGCCAATTCGTCCGCGCTCAAAGTCTCTGCCTGCAGCCCCGTGTAGACGTCACCCTTGAAGGCCAGCACGGACTGTTTGGCATTCTTCAGCGAAAAGTAGGGCTCCCAATTCATGAAGCGCTCGTGATTCAGGATGGCGATTTTCTCCGATACCCCCATCAAGTCCTGAATATCCTCAGGGTCCATCTTACGGGCGCTCTTCACCAGCGACGCAGCCTGATCAATAAATAAGGGCTGGGTTGATTTTTTAATGGTCGGCGCGGTCTCGTAATCGAGGGTCTTGGCCGGCGACAGAATAGAAAGCACGGGTTCGCCTCTTCTGCAATCTGCTGAGTCAGAATGATAACCTTGCCTGTCTACGATAAAAACCGCGGGATTCTCATGCCACCCGACGCCCACCCGGCGAACACACTGGATCAAGGCATCGTTTGGCTGGGACGCACCGTCTCCTGGTGTGTCCCCGTCATGGCGCTACTGGTACTGGTGATTGTCGTGTTGCGCTACGGCTTCAATACCGGCGCCATCGCCGCTCAGGAAACCGTGCAGTACCTACACGCCGCCATTTTTATGTTGGGCGCTGCGGTGGCATTGCAGGCTGACCAACACGTTCGCGTTGATATCTTCTATCGGCGCTTCTCAGCGCGGCAGCAAGCGTGGGTCAACGGGCTGGGTCATGTTGTCTTCACCCTGCCATTGTCCGGTTTGATTGGCTGGGGTTCCTGGGACTACGTGATCGACAGTTGGGCTGCCAAAGAAGCCTCTCCGGAGCCTGGCGGGCTGCCCCTCGTCTACCTATTGAAAACGCTGATCCCCGTGATGGCCGTTTTACTCGCGCTTCAAGCTCTGGCGCAGATCGCACGCGCGCTGACGACACTCCGACAGGGAGATGACGCCTGATGGAAGGGCAATTGGCGCTCACCATGTTTATTGTCGTCTGCGGCATATTGCTGCTTGGCTTCCCCGTGGCGCTGACCCTTGGCGGCACCGCGCTGGGATTTGCGGCGCTGGGAATATTGATCGGGCACTTTGACCCGGATTACCTCACCGCACTAACTGGCCGCATCTTCGGCACGATGAGCAATGAAACCCTCGTGGCCGTGCCCTTATTCATTCTTATGGGCGTGGTGCTGGAACGAGCAAAAATCGCCGAGGACCTGCTCGCCAATATGGCCGGTTTGTTTGGCGAGCGCCCTGGCGGTCTGGGTGTCGCTGTCATTATCGTGGGCGCATTACTGGCGGCGAGCACCGGCATTGTAGGCGCCACGGTCGTGACCATGGGGGTACTCGCGCTCCCCTCCATGCTGAGAGCGGGGTATCAGCCGCAACTGGCAACCGGCACCATCTGCGCCACTGGCACCTTGGGTCAGATTATTCCGCCTTCGATTGCGCTCGTTTTGCTGGGTGACATCATGTCGAGTGCGTACCAGCAGGCACAGCTCCGCATGAACATCATCAATACCGATACCGTGTCGGTGGGGGACCTGTTTGTGGGCGCCATGGTCCCGGGCGTCGTGCTGGTCATGCTGTATTTGACTTATGTGCTGTTGCGCGCCGCGTTACAACCCGACAGCGCGCCCCCTGCCGTCGTGGAGAAGACCGATGCCCGCGCAGCTGTTATGGCGGTGCTGCCGCCTCTGGGGCTCATCGTGCTGGTGTTGGGCTCTATTCTCGCCGGTGCGGCCACCCCGACCGAAGCCGCAGGTGTTGGCGCCACAGGCGCTTTGTTCCTAGCCTGGGCACGCGGCGCACTCTCGCTCGATGTGCTCAGAGATATCTCTCGCTCAACGCTCTACACCACCAGCATGGTCTTTCTGATTCTCATTGGTGCGGCGGTCTTTTCTCTCGTCTTTCGCGGATTCGAGGGCGATACTCTGATTCAGGCCTTCTTCGAAGAGCTCGGCGGCGGGCCCCACATGGCATTGCTGGTGGTCATGCTGGTGATGTTCTTGCTGGGGTTCATCCTCGACTTCATCGAGATTACGTTTGTAGTGGTACCCGTCGTTGGGCCCGTGCTGCTCTCGATGGGTTTTGACCCCATCTGGCTGGGCGTCATGATCGCGGTCAATCTGCAGACTTCTTTTCTGACTCCGCCTTTTGGTTTCGCGCTGTTTTATTTGCGCGGCGTTGCGCCAGACAGTGTGAGTACCCGTGCCATTTATGCCGGTGTACTGCCCTTCGTATTGATACAGCTGCTACTACTGGTGCTGATGTGGTGGTGGCCCAATCTCGTGCTATGGCTGCCGGGGCTATTGGGGCGATAATAGGCTTTTCGACCGCGGCTGGTGATGCC
>CAXEVD010000051.1:0-7975 GCA_963999395.1 uncultured Halieaceae bacterium | reverse complement strand
GAGCCGCTGATCATCCAAGCCTATTTTTGCAAAACGTAAGATTTGGGGACGTTGACCATCGGGGAATCGCAGCGCCTCCCATATGGCACCGCCATTGCGCGTGATCCACAGCCCGCGCTCCGAGCCGCCGATCCAGCTGTTGTCGTCTGCCGGGTCGGCTACGACATAGCGCATCACGGTTGCGGGGAGATACCGCATCATTGATGGCGATAGCCAGTCCTCCGGTACCTCGGTTTGGCGTAACCAGCGTCATTCATCATGGTCCAGAAAAATACCGGTCACGCCCAAAGTCAGCAGCCACGCACCGGCAATCAGTCCAAGCCAGCGATGAAAGACCACCAGCGCGCGTCTATTCATCTTCATCTTAGGATGTAGACTCCTGTCTTATCATGATGGTGCTCTCAATCAGTCGGCACCTGCGTTATTCGGCTCTCGATGCTTTTCTATCCGGGAAGGGTGTGGGGTAGCGGTCAGCTGCCTTGTCCTAATTTGCGAATGGGTGTATCACCCACGGCAGCGATGGTGGCCTTTTCCTCGGTGAAAAAGTCAGCGGCTTGACGGGGCCCGTCGCGGCCAATGCCTGACTCTTTGAAACCACCGAAGGGAGCACGCAACTCCCGCGCGAGCGGTGTATTGATCCATAGTGTTCCAGCGTCGACCTGTTGTTGAAAGGCTTGCGCTCGGGCCAGGCTGCTGGTCCAGCAGTACCCCACGAGGCCAAAGCGGCTGTCGTTGGCGATCGATAGCGCCTCGTCGTCGTCATCAAATACCTGAATACTGACAACAGGCCCAAACACTTCTTCCTGGCACAGTGACAGTTGATTGTTATCGACCTGAAAAACAGTGGGCGCAACAAAGTAACCATCCCCCAGATCGGTGCGTGCCTCTCCCCCGCAAAGCAGCGTCGCGCCCTCCAACTTGGCGCGCTCGATATGGTCCAGCACGCGTTGCCAGTGAGCTTTAAACGCCATTGGGCCGACCTCGGTCTGTGCCTCCAGCGGGTTACCCACGATCAAAGCCTCGGTTCTGGCGACGAAGGCCTCCGAGAAGCGCTCGGCAATGCCTCGTTGCACCAAGATGCGAGACCCTGCAATACAGATCTGGCCGCTGTTACTAAAAATATTGACCAAAGAGCCATCTACGGCCCGCTCCATATCGGCGTCATCAAACACGATGTTGGCCGACTTGCCACCGAGTTCGAAGTGCACGGGCGTCAAATGTGATGCTGCGGCAGTCATCACCTGCCTGGCGGTACCGCCACCGCCTGTAAAAGCGATGCGGTCAATATCGGGTGAGCCGGCCAGCGCTGCGCCGGTGACTGCGCCGCTGCCATTCACAATGTTAATCGTACCGGGGGGCAGGCCTGCCTCTTCCATTAGCGCTACCAATTTTAAAATGGAGAGCGGCGTGAATTCTGAGGGTTTCAGTACGCAGGTATTCCCAAATGCCAAGCTCGAGGCTATCTGCATGCTGGCGAGCGCCAGCGGTGCATTCCACGGCGCAAACAGCGCCGCAACGCCCGCCGGCTGCCGTGTCACGCTGGTTTGATACCCCGGCAGTTGCTCGAATGTTTCCCCGGCCATCACGCCAATGTAGTCGGCGAAAAAATCCAGATTGTCGGCCGCTCTCGGCACCTGTCGAGACGCCAAATGAGAGGAGGGGAGCCCCGCACAAAGGCACTCCAGTAGCCCCAGAGTTTCAGCATGCTCCCTGATGAGGGTTGCTGCGCGCCGAAAGACACGCTGCCGGGTTGCAGTCGAGGCTCTGGACCAGGCGCCACCCTGAAAATGCGATTTGGCGCACTCGATGGCGTCTGCCACCGCTGCGGGGTCATCTTCTTGTAATGATGAGATCTGCTCTCCCGTGCCCGGGAAATACACAGTGTGTTGAGTAGCTTCTTTTTTTACCGGTAGGGCAATGCCATCGACATGACCTGTGATCACCTCAGGGAGGGTCATCTCGAGATCAGCAATCGCCTGTTGAACAGTGGTCATAGCATCCGCTTCATTCGATGGTGCCTTCGCGCTCGCGTGATCGGATCATAGCCGCATCAAGGAGATAACTGCGATGTCGAGCAGGGTCGCTGGCGATGTCCTGTAAATCATCCCAGATCACCCGACGCTTATCCTGGTTCGTCTCACGATGTCGGGCGTAGTTTTGCGCCGAGAGACGCTGCACCTCCTCGAGCGCGATGGTGCGCCTGCGACGATCATAACGCGCTAACAATTCGACACTCTCTCCCTGCAGGACCGGTACCAGATGATCAGCCAATGATCGTGCGTCATGAATGCCGCTATTCATTCCCATACCGCCTGCGGGGCTATTGAGATGTGCCGCATCTCCCATAAAGAGAATGCGCCCGTGGCAGAACTGTTCAAGGCACCGTTGGTGCAACGTGTAGCAGTTTCGGCTGCGGATGGTGGCTTCAGCGGCTCGAGGAGAGACCCGGGCAATGTGCGCTCGCGCTACCGGATCGCTCAAAGCGGTTTCCGTGTCCTGTCCGGGCTCAGGAGAGTAGGTAAAGCGCCATGTGTCCCTCAGTCGCATCAGGCTGTAGTGGCGATCGGGCAGCCAGACATAATTGACGCCCAGCAGGTTGGGAATATCTTCCTCAAAAGGATGCTCCATCACCAGTGTGATGGAGGTTTTTGGGAAAACCGTGCCGTCAAAACTCAAGCCGAGCGATTTCCTGACCTGGCTGCTGGCGCCGTCGGCGGCGATCAGCCAGTCGCATACGCCTTGTTGCGCGCCAGCCACATCTTCATAGTGGAAGTGAACTCGTTCATCCTCGGTGACCGCATCCTGAAAAGAGGCGCCGTAATGCAGCGTGCAAAGGGGGTGCTCAGCCAGCCTCGCAGCCAGCAGTGCGGTGAGCTGGAATTGTTCGCACTGCAACCTGAACGGATAGGCAGTGACATCGTCGAGGCATGTCATGTCAAAGACCGCCCGTTCACCCGTCTCGTGAATCAAGTACTGCCACTGGGGCACCACTGTCCCCCGTTGAACCAGTTCGCTGGTGAGGCCCGAGTGGTCGAGTAAATCCAATGTGGCTGGGTGGAAAGTGGAGGCGCGCATGTCTTGTGGGATCGCAGCCTCGCGCTCTAGCACCGATACGGTCACCCCCTGATTGACGAGCCACCAGGCCAGCGTTAATCCGGAGGGTCCAGCCCCTACTATGGTGACAGTGGCGTCAATCATGGCGTGTGTTTTGGTTACACAAGGTCAGCGTAAGCAGCGCCCGAGTTGGCACGGCGCCAGAAAATGTGCGTGATATATTGCGGCGCAGCGCGAAACGAGAACTTGGATGCCGTAAATGAGTGAGGGTTACTACGGGCGCAATGGCGCGCTGGGGCTCGCGACACCTCAGGCGAACCCAACCGCAGAGACTGAATTCCGTGCCTTGATGCCACAAGGGGTGGCGTGTGCCACGGTCCGTATGGTCAGCGCCGAGCCCGATCCCGCAACCCGGCTGCGCGCTTACTTTACCGATATCGCTCAGACACTGGATCGGTTCGATACCCTCCCGCTGCAAGCGATTGGGCTGGCGTGCACAGGGTCGACTTATCTTCTCGGGCACGAGGCCGTTGAGGCGCATCTTGGCGAACTGAGTTCGAAACGAGGCCAGCCCGTGATTTCTGCGGCGGCAGCGATTGAGCGTGCCTTGGCCCATCTTGGGGCGTCCTCGATCGCTTTGATCTGTCCCTATCCGGAGTGGCTTCTCACTGCGGCAGAGGGCCATTGGCGAGCGCGAGGCTACGATGTGGTCGACCAGTTTTCTCTCGACCCCAATCAGGGCGATACCCGTGCCATCTACGCGCTGTCGCCGGAGGCCGCCGGTGACAAGATCCACGCCAGATGGCGGGACACCCAGGCAGATGCCTATCTGATTACGGGGAGCGGGCTGCCCACATTGCGCGTTGTCTCTCAACTCTCGCAAAGCCTGTTCGGCCCGGTGCTGTCTTCGAATCTGTGTTTGGCCTGGGCTTCGCTGCATGCGGTGGGTATAGACCTCGCAGAGCGCGCGCCGACCCCCTCCCTGCCACTGTTGGGTGGTTGGGAACATCTGATTGACGCACTGTAGCCTCACGGTTGCCGCAGCAGCCACTCGGCAAGCCGCTGGCTCTCTTCAGCGGTCAAAGGATTTACATAGTTCATCGCATTGTTGGGGATGGCGGCATCAGGATCCGCGAGCCAGGCCAGCAGTGTCGGGAGCGACCAACGCCAACCCGAACTGCGCAAGGCTTCGGAATAGCGGAAGCCTTCGACCGCGCCGGCCGGCCGGTTAACGAGCCCGCCCAGTGGTGGGCCGATGTGGTGATCAGGCGTTTGTCCGAGACTGTGGCAGGCGCTGCAGGCGATGTCGTAGAGCTGCTCCTCGGTAAGCGGGTTCGCCTGCACGGTCAGGGTCGTAAAGCTGGACAGCACCAGCCCAATCGCGAGTGGACGCAAGTACTGCTTCACGCCAGTAGCCTCATGACTTCTAACGCAGCGCGTTCACCCGACTCCATCGCGCCCTCCATACCGCGGTAGGATTCTGCGGTGTGCTCGCCGGCAAAGAACAGTCGCCCCGCAGGCGCGCGCAGGGCGGCGTGTGCGGTCACCGCCTGACCTGGTCGCCACAGCGCCCAGACGCCGCCGGCGTGAGGATCATTGGTCCACCTCACTAACTGGCCGATCGAGGTCACCTCGCGCGCCTCCGGCATCAGTTCCCAGAGCGCACGAGCAATCGTGTCGGTGCAGGCTGCCTCATCCAGCGCATTGAGTGCGTCGCAGTTATCGCCGTTGATCCACACGGTCATGTTGTAGCGGGTGGTGCCGGGTATTGGTCGGGTAAAGATTCTGCCTAGGAGGCTATCGGTCCACCAAGAGCCACCCCAGCCGGCGCTCTCCCAGAAAGGTGCTGCGACGATACAGTGAAGTTGAACCACTTTGTGATAGTCGATGGCGTCTAACAGTGCTACTTGGGCTGCGGGCAGGCCCATGTCGACACGACGCAGTGCAGGGAGTGGCAGGGTCATAATGATCGCGTCGGCATTCAACGTCTTGCCCGATGCCAACGTCAGCTTTGTTTCCGAGGACGACTGCTGGACAGCAGTGACGGGCGACCCTGTCTTAACCGGTTGGAGCAGTCGCCCGGCCATTGCCTCCGGCAGTCGCATATTGCCCTGTGTGGCCTCCTTTACCGCCAGAGCGGGTCCGGACAGTCGGCCAAACTCACCCATGACCCGATAGAGCGACATGAGACTGGTCTCTTCGAGATTGTTGCCGTAACTGTTGTTGGCGCCGATCAATTGGATGGCCGCGTCAGGGAAGCCCAGTGCTTGTAGCCCTGCCAGGGCGGATTCGTCGGCCGCCATCAGCTTGGGATCGTGCCAGGCGCGTGTCTTTAGCAGAGGATTCGAAGCGTTCAGTTTTCCCATCAATCGATTGGGCGGGATGTTGCGCCACCCGTCGGGTAGCGGGTTGGCTACGGCCCGTGCCCAGTCATCGCGCGGGATGCGTTGCGCTCCAATAAAGTAGTCGCTGGGCAGGGTGCGGGGTGGCGAGCGCAACGGAACCTCGAGGTCGTGGGCCATCTTGAAGATGCGCCCATAATTTGAACCCATAACGTTGCCGCCGCCCTCGGGTGAGCCGGGCAAGTGGTCCAGCGTCCAGAGACGGCCACCGACCCGCTGTCTGGCTTCCACGACCTGAACCTCACACCCCCAGCGCTCCAGAATCAGAGCGGCGTTCAGGCCTGATAGCCCGGCGCCCACAACCACGACCCTGCGCCCTGAGAGATGTTCGGCGCAACCGCTGCTGACACCCGCCACTAGACCTGCCAGCGAGCCCTCGAGGAGACGTCTGCGCGTGAGTGTCGAGGTCATCCGATGAGCACCTCAGTGAAGCGGGGGACGAAAGAGCATATTGTCATACGTTTATATCTTTTCTCAAACGGGCTATGCTCCCTGAAAACACTTAATAACAAGGAGCATTGCTCATGCGACTGTCGTCGTGCACTACCTTCTCTGCCAGCCTCTTGCTGTTTGGGCTGTTGGCTTCACCGATACAGGCGCAGACCATTGACCCCAATTCTGCCGAGGGATTTGTTGCGCTGAATCGCAAGATTCAGTGCTCCACAGAGGATAGGTCACCTCAGGTCTTCGAGTGGTCAGGATACGGTTATTCGCGCGTACCTGGAGAACCTGACCGAAGGATTTTTGGCCTGCTGGGAATGAACGTGCGCCAATGTGGGCAGGTGGAAGATCCCGACAAAGGCACAGGCTATCGCCTGGTATCCAGAGAAATCATGCTTTACCTAGACCCGAAAACCGGAGACGTTCTGCGTACTTTTGATAATCCCTGGACCGGGGCAGCCAACGAGGTGATCCATGTTGCCAATGATCCGGTCAACCAGCGCCCCAGCTTTGGCGTAAATGCCGATGGTTCGGAAAAGGCTTTCACCTATCGGGATATCAACGGCCAGTATCTCATCAACTATGAGATACCCCTGTTCTATAAAAATGCGTTGGGCGGGGAGTACCAGAAGTATGTTGGTGGTAGTTATCACGCGACAGAAATTTTTGATTTCAATGGCGATCTCTCTGAACTATTGGACGCATCGCAACCGGTGGCCTACCCCGTGATTTCCTGGGTGCGTCTCGCTCCGTGGCTACCGTGGATGGAGATGAACGGGCGTACGGGCATGCTGTACTTCAATGCCATGGGGCGCAAGCTGCTCAATTACGATCAGCTCTCTGATCTGCTGAAGTCCGAGATTGCCGCCAATTACCCGGAATATGTGGCACCGCCACCTGTTGACGACCCCAGACGCAATGAAACGTCGTGGACTTACATGAAGAAGGTTATTGACGGGCGTGAGTCGGAAGAGAGTAGTCATAGCCATCATTAATGTTCAGCCGGTCGGCGATCCGTCGTTGACGGTTGCGGATGCCCAGGGATGATCTGAGAAAAAGAAAAAAGGCGCCACAATGGTGCCTTTTTTTTCTGCTCATATTCCCGTTCGATGCGTCAGTTAAAAACAATACGGCTTCACGCTGCCCCGAGATGCTTGGCGTGGAATGCCAGATGCGACCCAATAAAAGACGCAATAAAGTAGTAGCTGTGATCGTAGCCTTCCTGCATGCGCACCTCGATCGGGTAGCTGGCGGCGCTGCTGGCCTCTTCGATCAAGTGCGTTTTGAGCTGCTCTTCAAGGAAGTTATCCGCTGTGCCCTGATCAATGAGTATGGGGCGGTGCTCGGTCGCCTGAACCAGCAACACGCAGGTGTCGTAGTGCGCCCACATTGACTCGTCCTCGCCCAGATAGTGGGTGAAGGCTTTCTTGCCCCAGGGGCACTGGGTCGGCGCCACGATGGGTGAGAAAGCAGAGAATGACGCATAGCGGTCAGGGTTCTTAAGCCCGATCGTTAGGGCGCCGTGTCCCCCCATGGAGTGCCCCATGACGGCGGCACGCGATGTGTCCACCTGCGGACAGGTCTGCGCCACCACCTGCGGCAACTCTGTCACCACGTAGTCATACATGTGGTAGTGGGCTGACCAGGGGGCCTCGGTGGCGTTAAGGTAAAAGCCAGCGCCCAGCCCCATGTCGTAACTGCCCTCGGGGTCATCCGCCACCCCTTCGCCCCGTGGGCTGGTATCGGGGGCCACAACGGCCACCCCCAGCGCAGCGGCATACTGCTGTGCACCCGCTTTGGTCACGAAGTTTTCATCAGTGCAGGTCAATCCAGACAGGTAGTAGACCACTGGGACCGGCCCTTCCGCGGCCTGCGGAGGTAAGTAGACCGCATAGATCATGTCGCAATTGAGTACCTGCGACGTGTGCTGAAAGCGGTGCTGTTCGCCGCCGAAGCAGCGAACGGTGCTCAAACACTCCGATGGCATCAGAAAGTCACCACTGAGCGAATGCTCTTGCCCTCATGCATGAGATCAAAAGCTGTATTGATCTCGGTGAGTGGCATAGTGTGGGTGATCA
>CAXEVD010000050.1:0-7992 GCA_963999395.1 uncultured Halieaceae bacterium | reverse complement strand
CGGCAGTGCTGGTGATTCCCTCCGGCGTTTCTCATTCCCTCGCCGGGGGGGCTTACGCCCAGAGACGCGCCGAATGCGAGCGAGCCAGCGCGTTGCTGGGAGGGAACTCGCTCCGCGAAGTGAGCCCCGACCAGCTGGCGCGGTTAAAAGATGAGGGGGTGTTGCACCAGCGGGTCACCCACGTGGTGACGGAAAACGAACGGGTCCGCGATGCCGTGACGGCGATCGAGCAAGGTTGCTGGGATCGCTTGGGGGCGTTGATGGCGGGCAGCCATCGGTCTTTGCGAGATGACTACGAAGTGTCCTGCCGGGAGCTTGATCTGTTAGTAGAGCTCGCGACGGTCGAGCGAGGGGTTTATGGTGCCAGAATGACCGGCGGCGGCTTTGGTGGTTGCGTCATTCTGTTGGTCGAGACAGACAAGCTCGAAGGTGTCGCAGACCGTATCAGTGGCCAGTATGACTACCGCATGGGTTGGGCACCCGGGTGTTATCGTGTGCAGGCCGGCGCTGGCGCCCGAGAGATCTGTGCCGCCCTATGACTGATTTGTTATCCCAACGCCCCCATCGTCGTCGCAATGCGCTGACGGGTGAGTGGGTCACGGTCTCGCCTCAACGCGCACAGCGCCCCTGGCAGGGTGAGGAGAGCCCCGCGTCCGGCAGCGTTGGGGTAAGTTACGATCCCGGCTGTTATCTCTGTCCGGGCAACACCCGCGTGAGTGGCCACGTGAACGCACCTTACACCGCTCCCTGGGCATTCGATAACGATTTCCCTGCTGTGGGGACAGAGCTCGATAAAGAGTCAGCTGAAGCCGATGCCCGAGATTCGGGGGAGCCATCGGCACTCTTCAGATCGGAGCCGGTTGCCGGTCGTTGCCGGGTACTCTGCTATCACCCTGATCACAACAAGACACTGGCTGACATGACCGAGCAAGAGGCGTTGGCGGTGGTGCAGCTGTGGGCATCGGAGGTTGGGGCTCTGCGCCAGATCCACCAGTGGGTGCAGGTGTTCGAGAATCGGGGTGAGATGATGGGGTGCTCGAATGCGCACCCTCACGGGCAGATCTGGGCAGTCGATACGCTCCCCGACGAGGGAGCGAAAGAGCTGGCTCAGCAGCAGGCTTTCTTTGATACGGAGGAAGAGGCGCTGCTGGAGATCTACCGGGCCGAGGAAGAGCGGCTAGCAGAGCGCCTTGTTATTCAGGAAAACCACTGGACAGTGCTGGTGCCCTATTGGGCAACGTGGCCCTTCGAGACGCTATTGTTGCCGCGGCGCCAAATCGATCACCTCGATGCTCTGACCGAGTCCGAGCAACTGTCGCTCGCACAAATACTCACCCGCTTGCTTCGTGGCTACAACGCATTGTTTGATACCTGTTGCCCCTACACCATGGGTTGGCATGGTGCGCCCGGCAGCGGCCCAGCGCCGCACTGGCAGCTCCATGCGCATTTCTACCCTCCACTGCTTCGCTCCGCAGGTGTGCGCAAACACATGGTGGGGTATGAGATGCTGAGCGAGGCGCAGCGCGATCTGACACCAGAGGCAGCTGCAGAAAAGCTCAGACAGAATCTGTGAGTAAGTGGGATATGGGGCAGACTCATCAAGGCCACTTAGGGCCCTGACAGAGAACACGATGAGAGTATTGGTCACCGGTGGCGCCGGCTATATCGGTAGCGTCACGAGCGAAGTACTGCTGAACCGAGGCTACGAAGTGGTGGTCTTCGATAACCTGTCGCAAGGGCATCGGGCGGCTGTGCCCGCGGATGCTGCATGGGTGCAGGGTGATCTGGCATTTCCACAGAAGATCCGTGAGGCCATTGATCAGCATCGACCCGACGCCGTGATGCACTTCGCGGCGCGCTCGCTGGTGGGGGAGTCGATGGATGCACCTTTTGCCTACCTGCGCGACAACGTGATGAACGGCCTGAATTTGCTCGACGCTTGCGTCTCAGGTGGTGTCGAGCGCTTCATTCTGTCCTCAACGGCCAATCTCTTCGGCGCACCGGCCACCGCTGTGATTGACGAGCAGGCACCGATTGCGCCGGGCAGCCCCTACGGTGAATCCAAATGGGCGCTCGAGCGGGCGCTCCACTGGCTGTCGAAGACAAAGGGTCTGCGCTTCGCAAGCCTGCGGTATTTCAATGCCGCGGGGGCCAGTGAAGCGCGAGGTGAGCATCACACGCCGGAAACCCATCTCATTCCTTTGGTGTTGCAGGTCGCAGCCAGGCATCGCGAGCACATCACGATCTTTGGCGATGACTACGACACGCCCGACGGCACCTGCATCCGTGACTACATTCATGTGTTGGACCTAGCCGACGCCCATGTCCTCGCCCTGCATGCACTTGAGCAAGGCAATCGGGTGTACAACCTGGGGAATGGTGAGGGCTTCAGTGTGCGCCAGGTGATTGAAACCGCGCGAGCAGTTACCGGCGCAGCCATCCCGGAGCGGGTGGGTCAGCGCCGTGCGGGAGATCCTGCCCGGTTGGTCGCATCGAGCGACCGGATTTGTGACGAGCTGGGGTGGGCGCCGCAGTTTCCGGCGTTGGAACAGATAATCGACAGCGCCTGGCGCTGGCAGCAGCGTCACCCTGAGGGTTACATCGACTGAGCGTTTCATAAATAGGCCAGCGAGTGCAGGGCAGCGCGATTAGCCAGATGGAATAGGGCGCGGCATCGGCTTTTGCGGTAGTCTGCTCGCCAAGCGGTGCGGCGCAGAGACGCACTCACCGAACCCACCCTAAGACCATGCGCTGAAGAGGTAGCCCGTGCCCGCAATCGACCGTTTATTTGATCACTTCTCGCTCAAATCCCTGAGCACCGAGAACCGTGTCGTTATGGCCCCCATGACCCGCAACCATTCTCCGGACAACATCCCCGGCGAGGCCTCTGCGGCGTATTACCGGCGGCGTGCGGCGGGGGGTGTGGGGCTCATTATTACGGAAGGCACTTGTCCTAATCATATTGCAGCCAATGGCTATCCGGACGTGCCCTATTTTCATGGTGAGGAGCGTTTGGCGGGCTGGAAGGCGATCGTTGATGCCGTTCACGCGGAGGGGGGCAAAATTGCACCACAGCTCTGGCACTGCGGCGGTATGCGCAAGCGCGGCGTGATGCCTGAGGGCGATGTAAACGGGTACACGCCATCAGGTATGAATGTGCCCGGCAAGTTCACCCGCCACGTGATGACCCAGCAGGACATTGATGATGTGGTGCGGGCATTTGCGGAGGGAGCTCGAGACGCACAGCGGTTGGGCTTTGACGCCGTGGAAATTCATGGCGCTCACGGGTATCTGATCGATCAGTTTTTCTGGGAGGGCACGAACCAGCGCACTGACGGCTATGGTGGCTCAATGGCGGCGCGCGGTCGTTTTGCCGTGGAAGTGATCGAGGCTTGTCGATCTGAGGTGGGATCGGATTTCCCGATTATCCTGCGCTGGTCTCAGTGGAAGCAGCAGGACTTCGCCGCGCGCTTGGCCCCGACGCCGCAGTTGCTGGAAGCGTTTTTAAAGCCATTGATCGACGCTGGTGTCGATGCATTCCATTGCAGTCAGCGACGGTTCTGGGAGCCCGAGTTCGATGACTCTGATATGAATCTGGCGGGGTGGGTGAAGAAACTCACCGGGATGCCCACGATTACGGTTGGCAGCGTCAGCCTCGATCAGGACTTTGTGTCACAGCCCAGCGAGGGTGACGGCGCCACCAGCGAACCCGCCTCGATTGATCGCCTCCTTGAGATGATGGACCGCGGTGATTTCGATCTGGTGGCTGTCGGGCGGGCCCTGATCGCCAATCCGGATTGGCCCAAGGTGGTGCGTTCAGGGGATACATCAGGCCTGCAGGCCTACAATAAGGACCTGCTCGCCGAATTAGCCTGACAGGCCAAAAAAATTTGCCTATATTGGTAGCTGTCACCAAGCTGTCACCAAGCTGTCACCAAGCTGTCACAGGTCGACCTCACAACACGGTCGTGAGCAGGATCTTGGCGTGCTGCGCCGATCTGTTCACCTGCTTCTTTTTCCCAGGAGACTCGTTATGAAACATCCTATTGCATCCCTTTTAGCGGGCCGCGTGCTCTCGAAGGCGGTTGCCGGCGCCACTTTGGTGGGCTTGGCGACGGCCGTTCCCGGCGTTTACGCGCAGGAAACCTCCGCGACGGTTCGCGGTGCGGTCAGCACCAGCAGTGGTGAGGCGCTCGCCGGCGCCACGGTGATCGTGACCAGTAAAGCCACTGGCGTCAGTAAAACCGTCACCACTGACGAAGGCGGCTATTACTCTGTGCGCGGACTACCGGCCGGGGTGTCCTATGACATCGTGGTCGACGCCAACGGCTGGCAGAAAGCTTCCACCGCAGGTCTCTCTCTGGCGGTGGGTCAGTCTGAGGTGATCAACTACCGCCTTGATGCCGAGGAAGAAGTGATTGTGATGGGTACCCGGGTCGCAGTGGATACCGCGGTGGGGCCCAACGCCGTGTTTGATTTGGCCACCCTTCAGGACTCGCCGTCAGTCAACAGGAACATCAACGATATTATCCAGCAGGACCCCCGACTCTATGTGGATCAGTCCCGCGGCGATGTCGACGCCGTGCAATGTAACGGCGCCAACCCCCGCTATAACAGCCTGACAGTGGACGGCGTGCGCTTGAACGATGGCTTTGGCCTCAACAGCAACGGCTACCCCACCCAGCGGATGCCCTTTCCCTACGACGCTATCTCCAGTGTCGCCGTTGAGCTGGCGCCCATGGACGTGGTTTACGGTGGTTTTTCGGCTTGTAACATCAACGCCGTCACGAAGACTGGTAGCAACGAGTTCTTCGGCTCGGTGTTTTTCGACTACGGCAGCGACTCGCTCCGGGGTGACAAGCTCGAAGGCGACAGCATTGAATCCCAGGACTATGACGAGACCCGATGGGGTGTAGAGCTCGGCGGCGCCATCATCCCCGATAAGCTGTTCTTTTACGGCGCCTATGAGAAGTATGACGGCGCAGACTTGAACAACCGCGGTGCGATTGGCAGTGGAGCCGTTAACGAAGTGCCCGTCACGCAGGCGGAGCTCGATGAAATCGCCCGTATCTCCAGAGAGGTTTATGGCTTTGAGCCGGGCCGCACCGCTTCGGAAGCCTTCGACTTCGAGGACGAAAAATATCTGTTGAAGGCCGACTGGTACATCAATGATGCGCACCGGTTGTCGGCGACCTATATGTACAACGACTCCTTCAATTTCACGCCCTCAGACGGTGATTTGGATGAGTTCGAGTTCGACAAGCACTTCTACAAGCGCGGAGCTGAGCTCACCACGTACAACCTCAATCTTTACTCTGACTGGAACGACCGTTTCTCCACCGAGATCCGCTACTCATTCAGCGACGTGGACTTCCTTCAGCAAGCAGTGGCGGGCAAGGACTTCGCCGAGTTCCGAGTAGAGCTCGATGAGGTGGATGTGTATCTGGGCCAGGACGATAGCCGACAGGCGAACGCGCTGGACTGGGAAGTTGAGCAGCTGGTGATTCGCGGCACCTACATGATGGGCAACCACACCATCACAGGCGGCTTTGAGCGGGAAGACCTGCAGATGTACAACTTGTTCTACCAGCACGTCGATACCGAAATCCGTTTCGATGGCATTGAGAACTTTGCGGCGGGTCAGGCAGCACGAATCTACTACGGTAATGCCATCAGTAATGACGAGCGCGACGCCGCGGTTGAGTGGGGCTATGCGGTAAATTCTGCTTACATTCAGGACGAGTGGCAGATTACCGACCGGTTGGAGCTGACCTTTGGTGTTCGCTACGACTGGTACGAGTCTAGCGACCAGCCAAACATCAACACGGACTTTGTCGCCGACTACGGCTTTGCCAACAACGCGACGCTGGATAATCTCGACCTGATTTTGCCGCGCTTCGGTTTCACCTGGGACGCGACGGATGCGATCACGGTTCGCGGCGGCATCGGATTGTTCTCGGGCGGTAATCCCAACGTCTGGTATTCGAATGTGTACTCCAACACCAATACCACGGCGGTACAGACGCAGATCCGCGGTGTGGATCTGTTCGCGCAGGAGTGGGTGAACTGTGAATCCACATGCGGCCCGGGCTGGGGTGTGCCTCGCCAGCAGGCCGAGCAAGTGGCGGCCGGTGACGGAAGCAACTTCGAGATCGTCTACCTAGATCCCGATTTTGACGCGCCGACCGAGTGGAAGTACTCATTGGGTATGACCTGGGAGTTTGGCGATGGTTACGTGCTGACAGCCGATGCGCTGATCACGCGCGGAGACGATACCGCGATCTATAAGCATGGTGACCTCGACTTCACGGGTGAATACAACGACATGGGTTACCCTGTCTATGACTCAGCGCGCTTGCCCACTTTTGTGCTGACCAATAGTTCCAAGGGCAATGAGTCGGAATCTCTTGCCTTCAGCTTGTTCAAGACCTTCGACAATGGTTGGGACATTCGCCTGGGTTATGCCTGGACGGACGCCAAAGACGTGAATCCGATGACATCTTCGGTGGCGTTTTCTAACTACACCAACCGCGCCTTTTACGATCCCGAAGAAGAGGTGCTGTCGACTTCGAACTACAACATCGAGCACCGTTTTACCGGCGTGTTTAACTACACCGCCAACTGGTTCGGTGAGTACCGCACGCGGTTCTCGATATACGGTCAGGCAAGCTCGGGCGTACCTTACAGCACCACGATTGGCGGTTTTGAGGGCACGGTATTGGCGTACGGCTTCACGCCCTATCTCGACTTCCTTGAGCATGTGCTGGAAGAGCCGGGCACCCGTAATGCCAACAACGGTAGCTGGTGGCGCAAGGTCGACATGCGCATCAGTCAGGAGTTCCCGGGCTTCGCGGATTCGCACCGCGGCAGCGCCTACGTGGTCATCGACAATCTCACCAACCTGATCAACGACGACTGGGGCGTGATGTACAAGGCGAACTTCCCCTACGGCGTGACCCAGGATGATATTGACGATGGCCGCGCCGAGTCGCGCATTGGCGATGCGTCCCTGTGGGAGATTCGTGTCGGGTTTAACTATAGGTTCTAATCCTAAAGCAGTGACGAAAGGCGCCCTCGGGCGCCTTTTTTTTGTGGGCAGAAATGCACGTTGGAGCGACGACCCCATGCAGTACCTTATCGCTTTGGCGGTTGCTCTTGTGTCCGGCAGGAGCTACTTGGCCGTCGCACCGAAATTGTGGTGTGTTGGTCATCAAAGAGGTGTCAAATTGGTTTCAGTCCCCTCTGTGGGTGCAGTGGTGTGATAGCGGGCCAGTCAGGCACATCGCTGGGTCGGCGCAACAAAAACGGTGTTGTCCGAGCGTGCTTGCTCTACAGTAGCGCACCGACGTTTCCTGATGGTGAGATTCAATGTTGAACGTTAGCGGCGGCGCCGTGTCCCCTTCGGGCTCACGCTGGCTGGTCTTCATGACCGTCCGTGCCGTGTACATCTGCATGATCGACCGTATCGCGATCTCCATTGCCATTATTCCGATGGCGGAAGACAACGGGTGGTCGCCGACCGTTCAGGGCGCGGTAATGTCGGCCTTTTTTCTCGGATACGTGACCCTGCAGATTCCCGCGGGATATCTGTCGGACCGCTTTGGTGGTAAATGGGTGCTGGGACTGGGAGTGTTGTTCTGGTCACTATTCACGCTGCTGACGCCCGCATCTGCGGCACTCGGCATTACGGTGCTGTTGGCGTGCCGCTTTCTGATGGGGGTTGCAGAAGCGGTTGCCTGGCCGTCGATTTACTCACTCTATTCGCGCTGGGTGCACCCGGACCGACGCGCTTCCGCCGTCGGGCTCATGAATTCCGGTATTTCGGGTGGCAGCGTGATCGCGCTGATTTGCACGCCCTGGCTGATAAGCGTCTGGTCTTGGCAGGGTGCCTTCTATCTTTATGGCCTGCTCGGCGTTATCTGGTTTGTGGTGTGGGCGCCGCTGGCTCGGTCGCGACCGGCTGACAAAACCGATTGGGATACCCCTAACGCC
>CAXEVD010000049.1:0-8016 GCA_963999395.1 uncultured Halieaceae bacterium | reverse complement strand
GATCGGTATCGAATGTTTGTTGGCAGAGTCCTCTGCATCGGCACGAGGCTTTGCTGAAAAACTGCATCAGCTCAATCGGGAGCGAAGGGATATTGAGCAATCCATGCAGCAGGACGCACTGGCCCAGCTGGAGTCTATTGATTTGGAGGGCGATGACTCGTTGTTTGCGATGACGCTCTATGACTCTGCCTGGCACCAGGGTGTGATCGGTATTCTGGCTTCTCGTATTCGGGAACGTGTGCATCGCCCGACGTTGGTGTTTGCTGACGCAGAGAAGGGCATGCTGAAGGGTTCAGGTCGATCGATTGCGGGTCTTCATCTCCGCGACGTGCTCGATCAGGTGGCGACCCGACATCCCGGATTACTGACGAAGTTTGGCGGCCATGCGATGGCGGCCGGCCTGAGCTTGAAGAAGGACGATCTGGACCACTTCAAGCAGGCACTCAATGATGCGGTGGCCGACGCGTTGGGTCATACCCCACCTGAGAGAAGCGAGGAGAGTGACGGCACGCTGGCTCCCGGCGACTTTGGACTCCTGCTGGCAGAGCAATTGGCGAGTGGAGGGCCCTGGGGACAGCACTTTCCTGAGCCGGTGTTTGACGGGCATTTTTCTGTCCGCAGTCATCGCATCGTCGGTGAGAAACACCTCAAGCTCACCCTCGATGCCGACGGCACAGAAATCGAGGGCATCGCCTTCAATATTGATGTGCCGGAATGGCAGGCAGCACCTCTTAAGACGTTCCACGCGCTCTATCGCTTGGATGTGAATGAGTATCGTGGTGAACGCCGCGCACAATTGGTCATCCAGTCTTTTTGGCCCTGTGAGTGACTCCGCAGCCCACGCGGATATGGCAGTCGCGCACGCAACCCGATAGACTCACGCCCCTTATTTCAACCGTTCCCTGGTGGGGACAAACGAACTTGGAAAACCCGTGGAAGTAGCGCCTCTTATTAATCAAATCAAAGATATCCGCGCACGTACTGACGTGCTCAGGGGGTATCTTTGACTACGCTGTTAAACAGGATCGACTAAAAGAGGTCGAACTCGAACTGGCCGAGCCCAGTGTTTGGGATGACCCCGAGAAAGCTCAGGCGTTGGGTCGCGAACGGGCCTCGCTGGAGACGGTTGTCACGACCATCGAAGTGCTCGATGCCGGCTGTGATGATGCCAGTGATTTACTCGATCTCGCTGTTGAGGAAGACGACGAAGACACCGCGCTATCCGTAGAGCAGGATCTCGCCGGGCTCGAGAGTGAGCTCGAGAAGCTTGAATTCCGCCGTATGTTTTCCGGTGAAACCGACGCCAACAACGCTTATCTCGATATTCAGGCGGGCTCAGGGGGCACCGAGGCTCAGGACTGGGCAGAGATGTTGCTGCGGATGTACCTCCGATGGGGCGAAGACAAGGGGTTCAAAACGACGCTGGTTGAAGCCTCTGCAGGTGAAGTGGCGGGGCTCAAAAGTGCGACCATTCAGTTTGAAGGGGAATACGCCTTTGGTTGGTTGCGGACCGAGACGGGCGTGCATCGGCTGGTCCGCAAGTCTCCCTTTGACAGCGGCGGGCGGCGGCACACCTCCTTTGCCTCCATTTTTGTGTCGCCGGAAATTGACGACAATATCGAAATCGAAATCAATCCAGCGGATCTGAGAATCGATACGTATCGTTCCTCGGGTGCGGGCGGGCAGCATGTCAACACAACTGACTCAGCGGTCCGTATTACCCACGAACCCTCCGGGCTGGTCAGCAGTTGTCAAACGGAGCGCTCGCAGCATCAGAACCGCGATAACGCGATGAAGCAGCTCCGTGCGAAACTCTATGAGATGGAAATGCTCAAGCGAAACGCCGAGAAGCAGGCGATGGAAGACAGCAAGGCAGACATCGGTTGGGGAAGTCAGATAAGGTCATACGTATTGGACGATTCCCGAATCAAGGATCTCCGCACCGGGGTCGAAACCCGCAACACCCAGTCAGTGCTGGACGGCGCACTGGACCCTTTTATTCAGGCGTCCCTCAAGCAGGGCCTGTAAGACAAGACAAAAGGAATACACACGTGGACGATCCACAGCAGCCTGAAGACGAAAATCGCTTGATAGCAGAGCGCCGCGCAAAGCTTGCTGCATTGCGTGAGGCGGGCCCCGCGTTTCCCAATGATTTCCGCCGCACAGCGCTGGCCGGTGATCTGCAGAGCGATTTTGAATTCCAGGACAAGGCCGAGCTCGAGGAAGCAGATCATCGGTTCTCGGTGGCCGGTAGGCTGATCCGCAACCGCGGCGCCTTCCTGCTTATTCAAGATGGGTCGGGCACCATTCAGCTTTACCTCAATCGTGACACCCTCACTGAAGAGGCCGTTCAGGCGATCAAAACCTGGGATCTGGGAGACATCGTCGCCGCATCTGGCCCCCTGCATCGCAGTGGCAAGGGCGATCTCTATATCAACATGGACGAGGGTCGCTTGTTGACCAAGGCTCTCAGACCCCTACCTGATAAGTACCATGGTCTGGTCGATCAAGAGATGCGCTATCGCCAGCGTTATGTTGATCTGATCGTGAACCCAGAAGCAAGGGAGGTCTTTCGTATTCGTGCGGCGACGGTGCAATGTATCCGTCAATGTCTGGTGGAGCGGCAGTTTGTTGAGGTTGAGACGCCGATGCTGCACCCCATTGCCGGTGGTGCCACAGCGAGACCCTTCATTACGCATCACAACACGCTAGACATGGAGATGTATCTCCGTGTGGCCCCGGAGCTCTATCTCAAGCGCCTGACCGTTGGCGGCCTGGAGAAAGTATTTGAGATCAACCGTAACTTCCGCAATGAAGGGCTTTCGACCCGGCATAACCCTGAGTTCACGATGCTGGAGTTCTACTGGGCGTATGCGGATTACCGTGACGCCATGGATCTCACAGAAAACCTGATGCGAGAGATTACGCAATCGGTGTTGGGCTCGACAGAAGTAGTTTATGGCGACGCTACCTTCCACTTTGATCGACCCTTTGAGCGAATGACCGTCGTGGAGGCCATACTCAAGCACAATCCCGACCTGACGAACGACGATATCGCTGAGCGAGACGCCGCCGCTGTGGTCGCCGAGCGATTAGGTATCAAAGTCGAGAAGAGCTGGGGCCTCGGCAAGATCCAAATCGAGATTTTTGAGGAGACGGCCGAGGCGCAGTTGCAGGAGCCAACCTTTATCACTGCGTACCCCACGGAAGTATCGCCACTGGCTCGACGCAACGACGACGATCCTTTCGTGACAGATCGCTTCGAGTTTTTTGTTGGCGGGCGGGAGCTGGCCAACGGTTTCAGCGAGCTCAACGACGCGGAGGATCAGGCGGATCGCTTCAAAGCGCAGGTCGCAGCTAAAGAAGCTGGGGACGATGAAGCGATGCACTTTGATCACGACTACATTCGCGCCCTCGAATATGGCCTGCCGCCAACGGCGGGTGAGGGGATTGGTATTGATCGGCTTGTCATGTTGCTGACCAATTCACCGTCTATTCGGGATGTGATTCTATTCCCTCATCTTCGGCACGAATAATCTGTTCACAGCGCTGGTCCGGCCGCGTTGCGTGGTGCTATGCTCCTCCAAATCGACAGGGGCTCGCATCGTGGTGAATCACCAGCGTCTCGTTCATCTCCTTTTCCTTTCTGCGTTGTTGCTGCTCTCCGGCTGCAGCTTGCAGCCCTCAGATGCTGCGTCAGGCGGTGACCAGAGCGGGTCGGATCAGAGCGCTACGGGTGAACCGGAAGCGAGTTTATGCGAGTGCCCCAGCGACTCTCCTTCAGATGGCTTTATGCTCGGTCTTCAGGCGCTCTCCAAGGGCGATTACGCGGCTGCTGGGCAGCACTTTGAGAAGCATGCCCTTAGCGGTGGTGTGCTAGCGCCCAGAGAAGCGGCTGCTGGGCAGGCACTAGCGGACACGTTATCTCAATACCCAATCGAGGAAGACTCATCCACTGCGGACGAGGTCACCGATCGGGCGATGCTGATTGATCTGGTGCTGGCGTTGATTGCCGGGCTGCAGCAGCAGGTAGCGGAGCTGAGCGCGGAGAACACGGCATTGGCGGTCGATTTAGAGAAGCGTGAAGAGGCGCTCAAGCGCCTGCGGGAACTGGCGTTGGGCCAACCGGAAGCGTAACCTGGAAGAGGGACCCTTGATCGGGTTGGCTCTGTAACGTAATTCTGCCTCCGAGCATCGCGCAAAACTCCCTCACGATGGCCAGACCCAGACCAGTGCCCCCATACTTCAGACCGGTGTTTGATTCAGCCTGAGTGAAGGCCTCAAATACCCGGTCTTGTTGAGCCTGTGTCATGCCAATACCGGTATCTGCGACCGAGACGATCAATGCGGCCTCGCTCATTCGTGCTGATACCGTGATCTCGCCGTCTTTGGTGAATTTACAGGCGTTGGAAAACAAATTGGTGACAATTTGCTGCAGCTTGCCCCGATCGCTGTTCATGTCGCGCATGCTGTCCTTGTCGATATCTAGTGTCAGTCGGTTATTGTTTTGCAGAAGCAGGGGCGACAGGGCATCACATACTTGCACCAGAAGACCAGCCGGGCTGAAGACCTCGCGGCTGACCTGCATCTTGCCGGTCTCGATTTTTGACAAGTCGAGGATGTCGTTGATCAGCGTGAGCAGCTGCTTTCCCGAGAAGATGATGGTCGCGAGGTCATGATGAAACTGCTCGCGATCGATTTGTTCCCCGTCTCCCAGTTCGTCCTGCAACATCTCTGAGTAGCCAATGATGGCATTGAGTGGCGTTCTCAGTTCGTGGCTGACGTTGGCGAGGAACATACTTTTTGCCGCATTGGCTGAGTCGGCGTCGGCGCGTGCCGTATTCATCTCCTCAATTGCTGTCTGCAACTTGGTCGACATTTCGTTGAAGGTTCGTGCCAGGTCACCGATTTCACCTGAGTCTCGCTGTTCGTCGATGCGATAGGTAAGGTCTCCTGAGCCGAAGCGCTCCACGCCGCGTTTCATGCGTGTTAGCGAGGCATTGGTGCTACGAATCATGGTAAAAACCAATGCTAGCGTAATGGCGATCGAGGCGATAAACCCGATTACTGTAATCTGATCCGTAAGGGTGATCGTGGCGTCAATGGCATTGGCGCGCTGAACCGCAACAAACGACTGCCGCTGATCGAGTTCCTGCAGGCGCTGCTGCGTGTCGTTGTAAGACACGGCTGACTCAACGTCTGGTAGCGGTGTCGCCTCGTTGTAGCCTTCATAAAATTGGCGCCATTCCTCAATGAGAGCGGTGATACTGTCGTGAAGACGCCGGTAGTACGCCTCCAGATCCTCACCCCCGAAACCGCCCAATTGCCTGAGGCGCTCGGCAATGATCTGCAGGTCCGCAAACGCCTGATCCACGGCCGCGGCATCCAGCGGCTCCTCAGTGGTCTCTCTCAGGGTTGCCAGCACCAAGACCTGCTGGCGTTTGTTTTGCAGATTCTGTTCCAGCTCTGCCGTCAGCTGTGCTGCTGTGACAGCCTCCTGATACGCAATCGAGCTCTCGTTTCGCGCGAAGCTACCCCACAGGGATGTCCCGACGTTGATGGCGAATAGGATGAGAATGGCGCCCGAAAACAGATAGAGGCGACCGCGAAGGCTGAGCCGTGGGCTTAGTTGCGTCACGGCGTCAGTGGCGAGCATCGAGTTGCGCCGCGATCTTTGTCAGCAGATCGGGAAAGTCGACCGGCTTGGTCGCGTAGTCGCTACATCCCGCCTCAAGCGCACGATGTTTGTCCTCCTCCATGGCATGCGCGGTCAGCGCAATAATAGGGATATCGGCAATCGATGCGTCCTGTTGCGCTTCCCGGCAAGCAGTCCAACCGTCCTTGAGGGGTAGGTTCATATCCATGAGCACCACAGCTGGTTGCTGCTCGCGCATGGCGGTGAGCGCGGCTTCGCCATCTGCAGCGGTTGCCACCTCGTGACCCGCGCGTTGCAGCCGGCGCACCAACATGTCCCGGTTCACCTCATTATCCTCAACCAGGAGAATGATGGGTTCAGACGCTGTCATGACTTCAAGCCCAATACTGGGTAGGCAAGGATGTGATCCTCGATACCCTTGACGATCAGCTCCCGTGGCTCGCCCAGCTCAAAAATATTGTCAGACAGTGCCTGGCGGGTGGCGTCAGAGATCAATATCTCGTCGTTATGGGTTTGCCCTTCGATCCGGGAAGTGACGTTCATGGCGTGACCCACGCAGCCATACTTGGCGCGCTGCTCCGAACCGATATTCCCGGCAATAACAGAGCCGGTATTGAGCGCGATGCGGTGCTGCAGTGTTGGTAGCCCGGCTTTTTTATTTGCAGCGTTCACAGCGGCCATCGCTTCGCGCATGGCCAGCGCGCAGCGGACCGCTCGCTCAGGGTCATTCTCGTGCCGCTTGGGCGCGCCAAACACGGCAAGAATCGCGTCACCGAGAAACTCATCGATGGTGCCCTCGTGATCGAAAATGATACCGGTCATTTGCTCAAAGTAGCCATTGAGCAGCGCCACAACTTTGGGCGGTAGCAGGTGCTCCGCCAAGCTTGTGAACCCGCAAATATCAGACATCATGATGGTGACCTCGCGCAGGTCACCGCCGAGTTCCAACCCCTCGGGTGCTTCCAGTAACTGGGCGACGATGTCGTCTGAGAGATAACGACCAAAGGTCTGTCGGATGAAGCGCTCGTTGCGTTCCAGCTGGTGTCTGTAGTCCTCTTCCCGGTCGTGCCAGCGCTTGCGCTCGATCCCCGCAGAGATCCGCGCCTGCAACAGCACCGGATTGAAGGGTTTCAGCAGGTAGTCGTCAGCCCCGGACTGGATACAGGCAACGATCTGGTCCATGTCTTGGCGGCCACTAATCATGATGACCGGTGTGGCTCGAAGGCCGTCATGCTCTTTCATACGCCGCAGCACCTGGGACCCGCCGATGCCGGGCATCATGAGATCCAGCAACACAACATCCACCCCGCGTGTTTCCAGAAGCTCCAGTGCCTCCTCCCCAGATTCAGCGGTAATGACGGTGTGTCCTGCCCGCGACAGAAGTCTGCTAATCAGCTCGCGGTTTTCCGGCATATCGTCCACGGCAAGAATGACCCCAGGCGCCTCAGTTTTGGTAGTCGATGATTCGTCGGTAGTGGGCAGCTCCAGCGTCACCTGGGTACTGTCTACCGCAGATAAAACGGCGGGCAGGGTCTCTTTGAGCGCGGGGTGTAATAGCGCGATATCTTCGTACAGCATTTCAGCGTAGCCCCTGATCGCGCCGATCAGGTTCAGCAGATCGTGATTCATATCACTGGAGGGCGAAGCCAGTAATTCGCGGATCCGCTCTAGGCCTTCCTGCAAGGCCTCGACGTCGCTGTTCATGGGGGCGTCGATCGTCACCGTAGGCCGCGCTGCGGCGGCTAACAGGGGCTCGGCGGATGCCAAAATCCGGCCGGCCCATTGATCTGGTTGGTTTGTCTCTGCCGCCAATGGGATTGCCTCGTTAGCCCTCGCCCAAAGTATACCGATGAACGTTCGATCGCGCGGCATAGTCGCCTTTGGGGATAGGCGACACGCGGTTCATGGGGTAGTATCGCACCAACTTGGGGAGAAAATGAGGCACACCACTTATGCTAGATCAAGTGGAAATATTTCACGGCCTGTCGGACGAAGAGCTCAAGGCGCTTGAAGGTAGCAGTACTACCCGGGCATTCCCCAAGAACACCGTCGTGATTCACGAAAACGACCCTGCCGATTCACTTTTTGTCATTGAATCCGGCAAGGTCAAGGTGTACTGCAGCGATAAGAACGGCAAGGAATTCATTATGAATACCCTCGGGCCGGGGGATTACTTTGGTGAATTGGCGCTGCTGGATGACTCGACTCGCTCCGCGTCGGTGCGCACGGTTGAAAAATCTGAATTCCGCATCGTGATGAAAGAGGATTTCTCCGGCGTGCTGGAGGATCATCCGGGCATCACCCAGCAGCTGACGGATGCGTACGCGCGGCAATTTAAAACGTAAATCTCATGCGTGTAG
>CAXEVD010000048.1:0-8248 GCA_963999395.1 uncultured Halieaceae bacterium | reverse complement strand
TGTCGGCATCGGGGTGGGGTTCAGCCGAGACGATCTCCGCCACGACGACGCCACTAAGGCCGTCCGCCAGTGGCGTTACCGCATCGACCTCCAGACCTGCCATGGTGAGCGAGTGCGCCAGCGCCTCGGCGTCGAGGTCTGGATTCACCCACTCGCGCAACCAATTTTCAGAGAGAATCACGCCGCCACCTCACCTGAACTGCGCGAGAAAGCGCAGGTCGTTCTCGAAATTGAGCCGCAGGTCACCAATGCCATAACGCAGCATCGCCAGGCGCTCTACGCCCATGCCAAAGGCAAAACCCTGATAGCGCTCGGTATCGACGCCGCTCATCTCGAGCACGCGTGGATGCACCATGCCGCAGCCCATGACTTCCAACCAACCGGTGCCACTGCAGATACGGCAACCCTTACCCGCGCACTTTACGCACTGGATATCCACCTCTGCAGAGGGCTCGGTGAAGGGGAAATAGGACGGCCGGAAGCGGACCGCCAACCCATCTTGCTCGAAGAACGCGTTCAAGAATTCCTGAATAATGCCCTTCAGCTGACCGAAGCTGACATTCTCATCGATCAACAATCCCTCCACCTGATGAAACATAGGCGAGTGGGTCAAGTCGGAGTCGCAGCGATAGACCCTGCCGGGGCAAATCACCCGCAGTGGCGGTTCCCGGGTTTCCATGGTGCGCACCTGTACACCCGAGGTATGAGTGCGCAGCACATGGGTGTCGTCAATGTAGAAAGTGTCGTGCATGGCCCGGGCGGGATGATGCGCAGGAATATTGAGGGCCTCGAAGTTGTGATAGTCGTCTTCGATCTCCGGGCCTTCCACGACCTCAAAGCCCAGCGCCCCGAAATACGCCGCCATGCGGTCAATGGTGCGGGTGATCGGGTGCAGCGCGCCTAAGTCTTCGCGCCGCCCCGGTAAGGTCACATCGAGCGCCTCCGCCGCTAACTGAGACGCTATCGCGGCCTGCTGCAGGGTTTCTTTGCGTTCGCTGATCCGCTCACTGAGCAACTGCTTAACGGCGTTGATCTCGGCGCCCACTTTGGGTCGCTCATCAGCATCCAGCTGTCCAAGGGACTTCAGCAGATCAGTGACCCGCCCCTTTTTACCCAGCCATTCGACACGCAATTTCTCGAGCGCAGCCGAATCTCCCGCTGACTCAATGGCAGCGGTCGCTTCGGCTTTAAGATCGTCCAGTGCTTGCATCGTTTCGATGTTGCGGAGTCGCCCTGACGGGTGTCAACACAAAAAAGGGAGACAACCGCCTCCCCTTTCATGACTCAACCCGGCGAGCAATGTAGTGATCGGGATGATCAGGCTGCCAGTGCAGTACGAGCGCGCTCAACCACTGCAGCAAACGCTTCTTTGTCGTGCACCGCAAGGTCTGCCAGTACGCGTCGATCCAGCGCCACATCAGCCCGCTTGAGACCGTTGATAAGACGGCTGTAGGTCAACCCGTTAGCGCGCGACTGCGCGTTGATGCGGGTGATCCACAGCGCGCGGAACTGGCGCTTGCGCTGCCGGCGATCGCGATAGGCGTATTGCCCTGCTTTGGTGACAGCCTGCTTGGCAACCCGGAACACGCGAGATCGCGCGCCGTAGTAGCCCTTGGCTTTCTTCAGAATTTTTTTGTGACGACGATGCGCCGTCACTCCACGTTTTACGCGAGGCATAGGTCAGTTCTCCTGATACGTTTAAGCGTTATTTGGCGCGCAGCATGCGATCGATCAGAACTTCATCCGACTTATGGATCATCGAGGTTCCACGCAACTGTCGCTTACGCTTGGTCGTCATTTTGGTCAGGATATGGCTCTTGTGGGCGCTTTTACGCTTGTAACCACCCGCCGTTTTCTTGAACCGCTTTGCGGCCCCGCTGTGAATTTTTGCTTTAGGCATGTCTACTACTCCGCATTGGCACGTGCCGATCTCTCAGCCGTGGTTAACATCATCGGACGTCAGGGCATTCACGGGCCACTAACTCCGCTTTTTGGGGGCGATTACCATCGTCAGCTGTCGGCCTTCCATTTTCGGGAACTGCTCGACGTTACCTAACTCTGCCAGATCAGCTTCTACTCGCTTGAGCAGCTCCATGCCGATTTCCTGGTGGGCCATTTCACGACCGCGGTAACGCAGTGTGACCTTGGCCTTATCGCCATTTTCGAGGAAACGCACCAGGTTGCGCAGCTTTACCTGATAGTCTCCTTCCTCCGTCCCTGGACGAAACTTCATTTCCTTGATTTGGGTGCGTTTGGCGCGTTTGCGTTGCGCTGCCTTCTGCTTCTTGGACTCGAAGACATGCTTGCCGTAGTCCATGATCTTGCAGACTGGCGGATCGTTTTCCGCCATCATCACCAGATCCATGCCGACGGCTTCCGCAGCGGCTTGGGCCTCAGCGTTGGTCACAATGCCAACCTGCTCGCCCTTTTCATTGATCAGGCGGACGCTGTCCGCAGTGATCTGATCGTTGGTCAGCGCCTTTTTACTATTGCTCTCGCTCTTGATACTGCCTCTCTCCCATCAAGGTTTTGCGGTTGGAGGCGGTTATCCGGGCTACTGAACACAATCGGGCACTTCCTCCAACGCAAACAGGAGCGCGAGTTTACTGCCCGAAAAGGGGATTCACAAGGGAAAAGAAAGCCGACAAATTGCGCCTCAGGGCGCTATCAGGCGGTGATAGCCAGTCGGCTCCAATCCCGCAGCGTGCAGCCGACGCGGCGCTGGAAGAAGCGGCTGAATTTGCCGGAGGTGGCGTAGCCCAGTTGCTCGGCGATCGCCTGCATGGGGAACACCCCGCTCTCCAGCAGTGGCAGGCATATTTCAGCCCGCACATCATCGACAAGATCAGAAAAACGGCAGGACAGCTCGCGCTCAATACGGCGCTGGAGGGTACGTTTGTCGCAGTGAAGTCTGGCCGCTAACTGGATCAGGTCGCAGGTGCCGGTGGGCAAATGCCCGCGTATCCAGCTGCAGGTATCGTTTTTCAGTAACGTCACCTTGGCGTCCTCCCCATACCGGTCCCGCTCAGCGATAAGCTCAGGCGATTCATGGAGTTGCCGTTTCTAAGGGTTGGGTTGTGTCAGACAGGTTCGGGAGCGCGCACGAAGTTCACGCAGCGCCGCTGGACTGAGGCATACTGCGCTTTCAGAAGGATCTGGATGGCTGCAATGAACACAAAGCGCGCTAATCAAGGCAAACCATGGCCCCGCAATGTACGCCACCTGTGGCTGGGGCTCGCAGCGGTTATCAGTGCGATGCTGATCCAAGCCATCGCGCATGCGGAGACAGTGAAAAGCGCTGACCGCATCAGTATCGATTACGGTTTCGTGACCCAGCACTACCAAACCACGTGGTCCGACCCCACATTGCCTGCGGGGGTCGCGAGGGGGATGTCACCCTCTGCCAGGACACCTCCCATTGATAATGTCACTGACGATGAGGGCGAATTGCCCAAGCCCGCCGACTCCACCAACCAACCGAACTCGACCGAAACCGCCAACGGTACGAATGAAGCGGCGGTGCTCTACGCGATCGATCTTGGGGAAGATGGCATGACAACGGTGGTGAGCACCAAGACCTCGCTTCAACCGGGGAACTGTGTCGCCATCGAGCGCTCGGGCACCTACTTCAACCTGCGAGGCGTGAACGCCGGCTTCTGTGACCCAACCAACCAAGCGACCATCGCGGGCCTTCAGTCAGTCAATCTGGCCGCAGCGCAGCGCTGCATGGTGGCGCGAGCACCACTGGAAGCGAGGACCTTCGACGAGAACCAGACCCTCACAGCAAGCGAAATCGGGATTCTCTGCGATGGCAGTTGAGCTAGTTACTCATCTAGTCAAGCGTTCAGGTGTAGTGGCCGCGGCACCGCTTACTCACAACCGTGGGCGGCGTCTCCGACTGCCATACATTTGCCGCACGCTTCGTTTCCCGAGTCTTAAGACTGTACTCTGTCAACTTCGACACGCCCCTTTCGCGCGACCTCACTGGCCAGCGTCTTAAGCAACGCGTCTTGGGTGAGAGACCCTAGGTCTTGACCGTGCCGCGCACGGACCGAGACCTCGCCTGATGCCATTTCCTTGTCACCCACAACGACCACGTAGGGCACCTTTGCCAGTTCCAGCTCGCGGATTTTGAAGCCGATCTTCTCGTTGCGTAGATCAGTCTCGGCGCGGAAGCCCGCCGCCTGCAGGTGCTCTGCCACTTCCGTCGCATAAGCAACATGCTTGTCCGTGATGTTCACCACTACCGCCTGCCTTGGCGCCAACCACAAAGGGAAGGCGCCTTCATATTGCTCAATCAAAATACCGATGAAACGCTCTAATGAACCAAAAAGAGCGCGGTGCAACATGACTGGGCGCCTATTGCGATCACCATTTTCGTCGACATAAGCTATGTCGAACCGCTCAGGGAGATTCATATCCACTTGCAACGTACCGCATTGCCAGTCACGGCCGATCGCATCTGTCAGAACAAACTCTAATTTAGGTCCGTAGAAAGCGCCCTCCCCGGGGTACAACACATAGTCGAGACCCATCGCGCTGAGGGCCCCAGTCAAAGCGCCCTCCAGCTTGTCCCAGATTTCGTCGCTACCGATACGCTTCTCTGGTCGCGTGGACAGCTTGATGACAACATCCTCGAAACCAAAATCGCGATAAATATCCAGAATCAGCTCTACAACATTGATGCACTCCTGCTCCATTTGCTGGTCAGTGCAGTAAATATGTGCGTCATCTTGAGTAAAGTGCCTCACGCGCATCAAGCCGTGGAGTGCACCCGACGGCTCATAGCGATGAACCTTGCCAAATTCCGCCATTCTCAACGGCAGATCTCGGTAGCTCTTCAGACCGTGCGCAAACATGGATACTGAGCCCGGGCAATTCATGGGTTTCAATGCATAAACTCGTTCGTCTTCAGTCTGAGTCGAGAACATGTTCTCTCGATAATTCATCCAGTGTCCCGAGGTTTCCCACAAGCTCCTGTCCATCACATCAGGTGTGTTGACCTCCACATAACCCGCTGCCTCTTGCCGGCCCCGCATGTATTCCAGCAATTGCCGGAATAATGTCCAGCCCCGTGGGTGCCAGAAAACAGACCCGGGGGCATCCTCGCTGAAGTGAAAGAGTTCAAGCTGTCGCCCGAGCTTGCGATGGTCACGCTTCTCGGCCTCAGCAATGCGGTTGAGGTACGCCTTGAGTTGCTTCTTATTGGCCCAGGCGGTGCCATAAATTCGCTGCAGCTGCTGGTTGTTAGCGTCGCCGCGCCAGTAGGCACCGGCCACCTTGGTCAGCTTGAACGCCTGTAGCTTTCCGGTGCTGGGCACGTGGGGCCCGCGGCACAGATCCATCCACTCGCCCTGCTTGTAGATAGTGATCTCCTCATCACCCGGCAGGTCTTCAATGATCTGCACCTTGTAGTGCTCACCCATATTGCGAAAAATTTCGATCGCCCTGTCGCGGGGGCTGACGATGCGCTCAACAGTCAGATCGTCGGCGGCGATCTCGGCCATACGCTTTTCAATGGTCTCGAGGTCTTCAGGCGTGAAGTTGTGGCCCGACGCAAAGTCGTAATAAAAACCGTCCTCAACGGTCGGTCCGATAGTGACCTGCGTGCCCGGGAAGAGTTGCTGCACCGCCTGCGCCAGCAAGTGAGCGGTGGAGTGACGAATAATTTCTATGGACGCCTCATCGCGATCCGTGAGAATGCTGAGCGTGGTGTCGCCCTCAATCACATGGGAGGTATCGACCTCTCGGCCGTCAACCACACCAGCGAGTGCGGCTTTCGCGAGACCCGCGCCAATATCGGCGGCGACATCAAACACTGTGACCGGGGCATCAAAAGTGCGTTGGGATCCATCAGGGAGGGTAACAACAGGCATGAAGCGCTCCTTATGCAGTGGCGGCCCTTACCAGAGGCCGCATGATAAGAGTTGAAGTGTGTCAGAGTGCTTTAAAAAATCAACGGGCAAAGTTACGCGAGGTGACCTCGCTCAGCTAAAGCAAAAGAAACTCTGCGGCACTGGGAGAGCCAGCGGCCTAGGTTGGTGCGACAAAGCACTCGCGGCTATCCCGCGAAAGCCACCTGTTTCAGCTCGGCGACCTCATCTCGAAGTGCAGCGGCCTCCTCAAACTCCAGATTCTTGGCGTGCTCGAGCATCTTGTGCTCCATGTCAGCGATCTTGCGACCCAGCGCCGCGGGGGTGAGGTGGCTGACCTCAGCAGAGAGCGACGCGCGGTCACCCTTCGCTGGGCGCGACTTGCCCCCTTTCGCCTTGGTAGGCATGCGTCGGGCACCCTCGAGGATATCCTGCACCGACTTTTGGATACCCTTGGGCGTGATGTTGTTTTCCTCGTTAAAGGCCAGCTGCTTGTTTCTGCGGCGCTCAGTCTCGGCCATGGCACGGGTCATTGAACCGGTCTCGTTGTCGGCATAGAGAATGGCGCGCCCATTGATATGCCGCGCGGCGCGGCCAATTGTCTGAATCAGGGAGCGATCGCTTCTCAAGAAACCCTCCTTATCGGCATCGAGGATCGCGACCAAGGACACCTCTGGCATATCGAGACCCTCGCGCAGCAAGTTGATGCCTACCAGCACATCGAAGTGCCCAAGTCGAAGGTCGCGAATAATCTCCACCCGCTCGACGGTGTCGATATCAGAGTGCAGGTAACGCACGCGCACCTTGTGATCATCCAGAAACTCAGTCAGATCCTCCGCCATGCGCTTAGTCAATGTGGTGACCAACACTCGGTCGCCTGCCTCTACCGTGGCATCAATCTCTCCCAGCAGATCATCCACCTGGGTACTCGCGGGGCGGACCTCCACCACCGGGTCTACCAGGCCGGTGGGGCGCACTACCTGCTCTACCGTTTGGCCTGCGTGATCGTTCTCATAGGGCCCGGGCGTGGCGGACACATAAATAGCCTGCGGGCATAATAGCTCCCATTCCTCAAACTTGAGGGGTCGGTTATCCAGCGCGGAGGGCAGGCGGAAACCATACTCGACCAGTGTCTCTTTCCGGCTACGATCCCCGCGGTACATGCCGCCAATTTGCGGGATGGTGACGTGGGACTCATCCACTAACACCAGCGCGTTGTCAGGGATGTACTCAAACAAGGTCGGAGGTGCCTCTCCCGGCGCGCGGCCTGAGAGGTATCGGGAGTAGTTCTCGATCCCCTGGCAATAGCCGAGCTCACGGATCATCTCCACGTCGTATCGGGTACGCTGCTGCAGCCGCTGGGCCTCGAGTAACTTCTCCCACTCCTTGAGCTGTTTCACTCGCTCCTCGAGCTCGGCCTCAATGAGATCTACCGCGCCGAGCATGGTGTCCCGCGAGGCCACGTAGTGGGTCTTGGGAAAGATGGTGACCCGGGGCAACCGTTCTTCGATGGCGCCGGTGAGCGGATCAAAGGTGCAGATATTTTCGATTTCCTCATCGAAGAGTTCGACGCGAATCGCCAGCTCGTCGGATTCGGCCGGGAAGATGTCGATCACGTCACCGCGGACCCGGTAGGTGCCGCGCTTGAAATCAATGTCGTTACGCGTGTACTGGAGTTCGGCGAGCTGCCGCAGAATGCCGCGTTGGTCGATGATCTCGCCTCGCGAAAGATGCATGACCATCTTGAAGTACGACTCTGGGTCACCAAGGCCATAAATCGATGAGACCGTGGAGACGACCAGACAGTCCTGCCGCTCCAGCAGCGCTTTGGTCGCAGAGAGCCGCATCTGTTCAATGTGGTCGTTCACCTGCGCGTCTTTCTCGATATAGGTATCGGAAGACGGCACATAGGCCTCGGGCTGGTAGTAGTCGTAGTAGGAAACGAAGTACTCCACCGCGTTGTTGGGGAAGAACTCCTTGAACTCGCCATAGAGCTGCGCGGCCAGCGTTTTGTTGTGCGCCATGACGATGGTCGGCCGCTGCAACGCCTGCACCACATTGGCCATGGTGAAAGTTTTTCCGGAGCCCGTAACCCCGAGCAGAATCTGCGAGGCAAGGCCCGACTGCACGCCTTTAATCAGTTGCTCGATCGCGGCGGGCTGGTCACCCGCCGGCGCATAGTCAGACTGTAGTTCGAAGGGTCGGCTCACAGGGGAGAGGGTCGTGCAAAAGCGCAAGGATAACGGATCTTGAGGATGAGCGAGATTTACCGGATCCGCGGTTGACTGGCCGAAAACCGGATGTGTACACTTCGCACCCTCCTCGGAGACCCTTCCGCCTTAGCTCAGTTGGTAGAGCAACTGACTGTTAATCAG
>CAXEVD010000047.1:0-8322 GCA_963999395.1 uncultured Halieaceae bacterium | reverse complement strand
GGAGCCGATGGTGGCTCAGGAACCAGCGCTTCCGCCCGCCATAACATGAGCTAAGCCGCAGAGAACGCCTCTCGGACGCAAAGAGCCGTTTTAGGACGCATCCAAAAGTAGCAGGCCATCACATTACGCTGCTCGATGATGTGATGACCACAGGCGCTAAGGTGAGAGGCGCTGCAGATGGCTTAAGACATGCCGGGGCGAGATCAGCAGAGATCTGGTGCCTCGCGAGAACGCCAGCGCCTTCGACCGCGAGGTAACATAGGCACTTTAAGTCAGGGGTGACCTATGACCCATCCCTTTGAAAGCCTGACACCGGACTGCGTGGTCGACTGCGTCGAGGCCATTGGCTTGCGTAGTGACCTGCGTCTACTCGCCCTAAACAGCTACGAGAACAGGGTCTATCAGGTTGGCATCGAAGAGGCCGACCCGGTCATCGTCAAGTTCTACCGACCAGAGCGCTGGACTCGCACACAAATTCTGGAAGAGCACGCCTTTGCGCAAGAACTGGTCGACAACAGCCTCTCTGTGGTCGCACCCATGGAAATTGATGGTGCGACACTACAGGAGGCGAAGGGCTTTTTGATTGCGGCGTTCCCGCGTCGGGGTGGTCACGCACCTGAGCTCGATAACTTTGACCATCTGCTGGGGCTGGGTCGCACGCTAGGGCGCATGCATGGCGTGGGCCGCTCGTCCGGCTTCGCGGAGCGCGTCGATTACACACTGGAGCGCTGGCTGATCGAACCCCTCGACTACCTCAGCACCGAGTGGGTACCTAGTGAGCTCCGCCCCGCCTGGGATAGTTTGGGCAAGGATTTGGTGGATCGCGCAGCGCGGTTGATGGCCGACTACACGCCACAAGAGGGCATTCGGCTGCACGGCGACTGCCATGTGGGCAACATTCTCTGGCGCGACGATACGCCGCATTTCGTCGATCTCGATGACTGCGTCACAGGACCCGCGATTCAGGATTTATGGATGTTTCTATCAGGCGATCGCGCGCAAAAAGAACTGCAGCTCGCGGAGCTCATCGCAGGCTATGAGGAATTCAATGACTTTGATCCAAGAGAGATCAAATGGATTGAAGCACTGCGTACGGCCCGAATGGTCTACTATAGCGCCTGGCTCGCGCGACGCTGGGATGACCCAGCCTTTCCGGCCGCCTTTCCCTGGTTTGGGCAGGAGCGTTACTGGGCTGACCAGATTCTGGCACTTCGGGAGCAGCTGGCTTTGCTCGA
This sequence comes from uncultured Halieaceae bacterium, assembly GCA_963999395.1. GTDB lineage: Bacteria > Pseudomonadota > Gammaproteobacteria > Pseudomonadales > Halieaceae > Luminiphilus. The sequence continues at coordinate 7,087 of CAXEVD010000047.1, read as the reverse complement.
GGAAGAACCACTGCGTCTCCTGTAATCACTGTCGGCTGGATCGAGGCCGCCTCAGCCCCCGCGACGCGCGCCCGGATAAATCAGCGTCCAGACCCAGAACCAGAAGCGGTTTTTCCCCAGCACATAGCGATCAAGCTCTTTGAACTGTTGTGCTGTTTTGTCAGGGTCGGCGTAGAGATCGGCCCTGGTGTAGCGTGGTGTATCCGGATCGAGGGTCTTCACCACTTTCGCCGGATTGCCAGCTACCACCGCATTGGCCGGCACATCGCTGGTGACGACTGCTCTAGCAGCGACCACGCTGTTATCGCCAATCGTCACGCCTTTTAATACGGTTGCATGGTCACCGACCCAGACGTTATTGCCCAGCTTGACCGGTGTGGGCTCTGCAGCACGCTCAACGCGATCGTAGAGACCATGCCAATCTGAATCGGTAATGTAAGCACCGTTGGCGAGCATGCAGCCATCACCCAGCGCAATGTCGTCGCTTGCGCTGATACGTGAACCCGGACTCATCAGGCAAGCGTTACCGACGGTGATGCGGCCCTGCCGCGCTCCGCGGCCCCAGACACCTATCTGCACTCGCTGACTGGCGGTGTTGATTGCGGTAAACGAATGGCCGATGCGGATGTTGGGCCCCGAGATATCGACATACCACGGCGCCATGATGGTCGCGTGACTGCCGAGGTAAGCACATCGGGGTCGCACAAACCAGTCGATCCAGGCCGCGCGGAAAGCGAGATAGGTGTGTTTGACCCAAAAAGGGCGGAGATCTTCGCGCATGCTTTCAGTATGGACCAGACAGGATCGGGTAGCGAGGTATGATGGCAAGGTGACTAACGCTCCGCAAACAAATCAGCCTGCGCAAGCTGCGACTATGCTCTCAACGGACCAGCTGGGACCCCATCCTGATCTCGCAGAGATTGTGCTACACCATCAAGATAACCCATGGCGTAAACCCTGCCCCGCGCATACCCGGGATGCGTTCGAGCAACTACAAAAGCGACTGAAGCGTGACAACCGACCGCTCATCCTCGATTCATTCTGCGGCACCGGCATGAGCACCGCGCTCATCGCGGTAGCACACCCTGACGCACTGGTGGTCGGTATCGATCAGTCCGCTCATCGACTGGCTAAACATCAACCCGGTGACGCGCAAAATTATCTGCTGCTTCGCGCGGAAGCCGAGCCGTTTTGGCTTTGCCTGGTCGAGGCTGGCATCACACTGCACAGCCATTGGCTGCTCTATCCCAATCCCTGGCCTAAGACCTCGCAGTTCAAACGACGCGTTCACGGGCATGGTGCTTTTCCTGTGCTATCCAGGCTGGGTGGGGCGCTGGAGCTCCGCACCAACTGGGAGATTTACGCGCAAGAGTTCGCTCAAGCAACCGGCCTCATCGGTATCCATGGACAAACCGTATCCTTCACCCCCAATACGCCAATGACACTATTCGAACAAAAGTATTGGGATCGCGGCCACACACTTTGGCGTTTCCGAGGGAAATGCGTCATCTAGCTAAGCCCCGTCTAAAGCGCTAACCTTCGCCTCCCTGCCATGAGGCCCTGATAGGCGCGGAGCGGAACCGATGACAGCCACGCAGAGCGACGGTATCAAGCAACTGCAAAACGGCGATCCCATTTGGGAGCGCATCCGCAGTGAAACTCGCGAGGCCGCTGCCGCGGAGCCTATTCTGGCCAGCTTCCTGCACGCGACTATTCTCAATCATGAGGAGTTGGAGTGCTCGCTGAGTTTTCATCTGGCTAACCTGCTTGATAACCCGTCCGCCCCGGCAATGATGTTGCGCGAGCTGATCCTCGAGGCACTTCGCGATGACAGCAATATCCGAGGGGCGATTCGGGATGATCTGAACGCCATCCTCGATCGGGACTCCGCCTGCCACGAGCTGTATATCCCGTTTTTGTACTTCAAAGGCTTCCAGGCGCTGCAAATTCACCGCATCGGTCACTGGCTGTGGACACATGATCGACAGCCACTGGCGCTGTTTTTGCAGAGCCAGATGTCACGACAGTTCAGCATTGACATTCATCCCGCCGCCCGTTTTGGGCACGGCATTATGCTGGACCACGCCACCGGCCTGGTGGTGGGTGAAACGGCGGTTGTCGGTAACCGGGTGTCGATTTTGCAGTCGGTCACACTGGGCGGTACGGGTAAAGAAGATGGCGACCGTCACCCCAAGATTGGCGACGGCGTACTGATCAGTGCGGGAGCAAAGATCCTCGGCAACATCCATGTTGGCGAAGGCGCAAAAGTGGGGGCCGGATCGGTCGTGCTACAGGACGTGCCAGCACATACCACGGTGGCTGGCGTCCCGGCGAAAGTCGTCGGCAAGCCGACCACCAACTCTCCGGCGCTCGATATGGATCACGCCATTCCCGAGTCTCAGTGGTAAGCCGGCGAGAGCTCTACGACTGCTTTGACCATCGCGGCCACATGCTCGGGATCAATTCCCGGGGTGACACCGTGACCCAGATTAAAGACGTGACCGCTACCCTCGCCGAATGAACTGAGGATCAGGCCGACCTCTGTGCGGATGCGCTCCGGTGAAGCATTAAGCAAGGTAGGATCCATATTCCCCTGCAGGCAGACCTTGTCACCGACCCGGGCACGGGCCTCGCCAATATCGGTGGTCCAATCCAGTCCCACAGCATCAGCACCACAATCGGCAATGGCTTCGAGCCACTGGCCACCACCCTTGGTAAAGACAATGACCGGCACACGCCGACCTTCGGCCTCCCGAGGCAATTGCTCGATGATCTCGGTCATGTACCGCAGTGAAAACTCACGATAGGCATCGTGGCTGAGCGAGCCACCCCAGGTATCAAAAATCTGCAGCGCCTGCGCTCCGTTGCGCACCTGCTCAGAGAGGTACACCGCCACCGACTTGGCCAGCTTTGACAGCAACTGATGCATCACCTCGGGTTCGTTAAAGGCCAATGACTTTACCTTGGCGAAATCCTTACTCGATCCGCCCTCGACCATATAAGTTGCCAAGGTCCAGGGGCTACCGGCAAAACCAATCAACGGGATGCTGCCTTTGAGCTCCTTGCGAATCAGCGCGACGGCATCCATCACATAACCCAGCTCATTCGCTGCACGGTCAGGATCCAACGCGGCGATCTCCGCCGCAGAAGAAATGGGCCGCTCGAATCGCGGGCCCTCGCCTTCCGAGAAATACAGCCCCAGACCCAGCGCGTCGGGCACAGTCAAAATATCAGAGAAGAGAATCGCCGCGTCCATCGCGTAGCGTCTGAGCGGCTGCAGCGTGACTTCGCAGGCCAATTCAGGGTTGGTGCAGAGCCCCATGAAGCTGCCCGCCTCGGCGCGGGTCTCGCGGTACTCGGGGAGATAGCGCCCCGCCTGCCGCATCATCCATAGTGGGGTCCGGTCCACAGGTTCACGCATCAGGGCGCGAAGGAACCGGTCATTTTCCAAGTTGACCATGCTATCGACTCTCTTTTGGCTATCTCTTTTGTTTTGCTTTTTTCAGTACTGCTTATTTCGTTTTTATTTTGTCTTGCTGATCTGTCTCTTGCAGATCTCTCACCTCCAGATCTCTCTGGTCATGACGCCACGGCTACCCCCCGGCTCGTGACATCACTGTGGTGGAGTGTAACCTCCGCGGCTATGCCAACACGACCCGCCGATCACACCTCCAAATAGTCCAGTATGCCTTCCGCTGCCTGGCGACCCTCCCAAATAGCAGTGACCACCAGATCAGACCCCCGCACCATATCACCCCCGGCGAAGATCTTGGGATTCGCTGTTTGGAACTTAAATGTCTGGTGCTCGGGCGCGATCACGCCGTCCCAATCATTGCAGGTAACCCCTGCCTCGGAAAACCAATCGGCCGGACTGGGCTGAAATCCAAAGGCCATAATGATGGCATCGGCTTCAATAACCACCTCACTGCCCGCCACGGGCTCTGGGCGACGACGGCCATCCGGGCCGGGCTCACTGAGTTGCGTTTCAACCACTTTGACGCCGATGGCCTCACCAAAATAATGCATTACCTCAACAGGCTGGCGGTTGAATAAGAACTGCACGCCCTCTTCCTTGGCGTTCGCCACCTCTCGGCGGGAACCCGGCATATTCTCTTCATCGCGACGATAAACGCAGTAGACGCGATCCGCCTGTTGACGCACCGCAGTGCGTACGCAGTCCATCGCAGTGTCACCGCCGCCCAGCACCACCACCGTCTTTTCCTTGAGATCGATGTACTCCTCGGGCTCACGGGGATAGTCCATTTTTTCATTCACATTAGCGATCAGATAATCGAGCGCCTTATAAACACCTGGCAAATCCTCCCCGGGGAAGTCGCCCTTCATTGCCTTGTAGGTGCCCATACCCAAGAAGAGGGCATCGTAGTCAGCCAGCAACTGGTCAATGGTGATGTCACGGCCCACTTCAGTGTTCAGCCGGAACTCGATGCCCATGCCTTCAAAGACCTCGCGACGACGCTCCATTACCTGCTTCTCGAGCTTGAACTGCGGAATACCAAAGGTCAAAAGACCACCGATTTCGGGATAACGATCAAAGACCACGGCCTTCACGCCGTTGCGCGTCAGGATGTCAGCACAGCCCAAGCCTGCAGGCCCTGCGCCGATGATCGCGACCTTCTTGTCAGTGGGCACTACATCAGAGAGATCAGGGCGCCAGCCCATGGCCAGCGCGGTGTCGGTAATGTACTTCTCGGAGTTGCCGATAGTCACAGCACCAAATCCATCGTTCAAAGTGCACGCCCCCTCACAGAGGCGATCTTGGGGGCAAACGCGACCACACACCTCGGGCAGGGTATTGGTTTGATGACTGAGCTCTGCCGCCTCAAACAGGTTGCCCTCAGCCAACAGCTTGAGCCAGTTGGGAATGAAGTTGTGTACGGGGCACTTCCATTCACAATAGGGGTTGCCGCACTCCAGACAGCGGTGCGACTGCTCAGCGGCTTGCACTTGCGTATAGGGATCGTAGATCTCTACGAAAGCCTCAGTGCGCGTCTCCATGTTCTTTTTGCCGGGATCCTTGCGGTCGACATCCAGAAACTGAAACGGATTGGCCAGTCGAGTACTCATGTGTCGTGCCTCAGTCCGTATCCCGCAAACGCGAGAGCAACTGGTTAATGTCGGCAGCCTTGGGCTTTACGAGCCAGAATTTGCCGACGTAATCCTCAAAATTCTCGAGCAGATGCTTGCCCCACTCCGAGCCTGTCTCGGTCACAAACTCGCGAATGTTGTCACGCAAGAAATGGCGGTGTGCCTCCATGGACTCGGCGGCCACCCGATGAATCTCCACCAGTTCACTGTTGTATCTGTCAATAAAAGCGCGGTCTTCGTCGAGCACAAAGGCTAGTCCGCCCGTCATCCCCGCACCAAAGTTCACGCCTGTGGCACCCAGCACCGTGACCAGGCCACCGGTCATGTATTCACAGCAATGATCGCCTGCGCCCTCTATCACAGCATGCGCACCTGAGTTCCGCACCGCGAAGCGCTCACCCGCAACACCCGCGGCAAACAAACGGCCGCCGGTAGCACCATAGAGACAGGTATTGCCAATGATGCTGGTCTTGCGACTTTCGAAACGACTGCCCTCTGGTGGCGCAATCACCAGCTTGCCGCCCGCCATGCCCTTGCCCACATAGTCGTTGCAGTCACCGCGCAGATACATGTGCAGACCGCCGGCATTCCATACACCGAAGCTCTGACCGGCCGTGCCGGTGAGGTTAACGGTGATCGGGTTCGATTCCATACCGGTGTTGCCATGAAGCTTGGCAATCTCGCCCGAGAGGCGCGCGCCGATCGATCGGTCGCAATTGGTCACCGCATAAGAGAACGTGCCGCCGCTCGCCGCTTCGATCGCGGGCAACATGTCCGCCACCATCAATCCGGCTTTCTCCGCGGTGTCGAAGGGATCGTTGCTGGCCACCTGACAGAACTGCGGCTGATCGGCAGCCTCTTCGTCAACCCAAAGGATAGGGTTCAAATCGAGGCTTTGTTGTTTAGCTGTCTCTCCCAGCAAACATTCGAGCAGGTCGACTCGGCCGATCAGCTCTTCGAGGCTCCGCACCCCCAACTTGGCCAACCACTCGCGGGTTTCCGTTGCCACGAAAGTGAAGAAGTTCACCACGCGCTCGACGTCCCCGACAAAGTGCGTCTGACGGAGCTGGGCATTCTGGGTTGCGACACCGGTCGCACAGTTGTTGAGATGGCAAATGCGCAGGTACTTGCAACCCATAGCGACCATGGGCGCGGTACCAAAACCGAAACTCTCGGCGCCCAAAATGGCCGCCTTGACCACATCAAGGCCGGTCTTCATACCCCCGTCGGCCTGCACCCGCACCTTGCCGCGCAAACGGTTGCCGCGGAGCGTTTGATGCACTTCTGCTATGCCTAATTCCCAAGGGGAGCCGGCGTAGCGAATCGACGTCAGAGGGCTGGCAGCGGTGCCGCCGTCATAGCCCGAGATTGTGATGAGATCCGCGTAGGCCTTGGTAACACCGGCTGCGATCGTGCCAACTCCCGGTTCTGACACCAGCTTCACCGAAACCAGAGCATCGGGGTTGACCTGCTTCAAATCGAAAATCAGCTGAGCCAAGTCCTCGATCGAATAAATATCGTGATGCGGTGGCGGCGAGATCAAAGTCACGCCTGGAACCGAGTAACGGAGCCGCGCAATCAGGTCATTCACCTTGCCACCCGGCAGCTGACCGCCCTCACCAGGCTTGGCCCCCTGAGCAACTTTAATCTGCAGCACCTCGGCGTTCACCAGATAGTGCGGTGTCACACCAAAACGACCCGAGGCAATTTGCTTTATCTTTGAGACCCGATCGGTGCCGAAGCGGTTCGGATCCTCGCCCCCTTCACCACTATTGGAACGTGCGCCGATCTGATTCATGCCCATCGCCAGCGCCTCGTGGGCCTCGGGAGACAAAGCACCCAAGGACATGCCCGCCGAGTCAAAGCGGCGCAGAATATTGTCGATCGGCTCGACCTCATCGAGGGGCACAGAGGTATCGGGTAACTTGAGCGTCAACAGATCACGCAGCGCCGCTACCGGCCTGTCGTTACAGTGGCTCCC
>CAXEVD010000046.1:0-8361 GCA_963999395.1 uncultured Halieaceae bacterium | reverse complement strand
CCTACAGAGGAAGCACCCAGCGCTGAAGAGCAGTTCACGCATCTCGCGAGACTGAGAAAAGAAATCGGGCTTTGATCAATCCTGCCTGTGCGCATGGCGCTCAGCTATCAGTGCGCCAGCTTTCGATTTCCTCTCGCGCCAAACGCGCTTGATCTGACATCACCTGCTGCTTGATCGTCATCAGCGAGGCGTCGGCCTCGGTGCAGGCCTGTTCCAGCTCACAGGCGGCCGCCGACAGCATGAGCGCATGCAAGTTGGCGCTGGTGCCCTTGATGCGATGCGCAACCTGCCTCAGCGCCTCGGCGTCCTGATCAACCATCGCCTGCTCACTGGCCGCGAGATCGGAAGTCAGTTCCTCCGCGAACTTGGAGAGCAGCGAGGCCACGATCTGCTTTTCTCCGCCGAGCATTTCGAGCAGGGCGGCAAAGTTGATGGGCAAAAGCACCTGATTCATTACAAGAGATTCTCAAGCCGAAACACGACGAAGCGGGAGCGCCGGATCAGTAGCCGGTATAGTCATCCCGGGCGAGATTTTCAAAGCGGGTAAATTCGCCCTGAAAAGCCAGACGACAGGTGCCAATCGGGCCATTACGCTGCTTGCCGATAATGATCTCGGCCACACCTTTATCAGGAGAGTCCTCGTGGTACACCTCATCCCGATAAATGAACATCACTGCATCGGCATCCTGCTCGATCGCACCCGATTCCCGAAGATCCGAGTTCACGGGACGCTTGTTGGGCCGCTGCTCGAGAGCTCGATTCAACTGCGACAGCGCCACCACCGGACACCGGAATTCCTTAGCGATCGCTTTCAGGTTCCGGGAAATTTCAGAAATCTCCGCGGTGCGGCCCTCGGCGGCGCCCGCTACCCGCATCAGCTGCAGGTAATCCACCATGATCATGGCGAGATCCCCATGCTCCCTTGAGAGTCTGCGCGCCCTTGCCCTGACTTCGGTTGGCGTCAGCGCCGGCGTGTCATCAATGAAGATTGTGGTCTCTTTCAACTTGGCCATCGCCGCCGACAACTTCGGCCAGTCATCCTGCTGCAACTTGCCCGTGCGCAACCGCGACTGATCGATCTTGCCCAGTGAGGACATCATTCTCACCACCAACTGCTCCGCCGGCATTTCCATCGAAAACACCAGAATCGGCTTTTCAGTGTGGGCACAGGCGTTCTCAACCAGATTCATGGCAAAAGCTGTTTTACCCATCGAGGGGCGGCCCGCCACAATCACCAGATCCGAGGGTTGAAGGCCCGAGGTTTTCTTATCCAGATCAATAAAGCCGGTAGTGAGACCGGTGATGTCACCGCCGGTGTTATAGAGCTCTTCGATTCGCTCCAGCGCACCGGTAAGCAGCGGCGCCATGCCCTGGGGGCCACCCAGCTTCGGGCCGCTCTCCGAAACCGCCATGATGAGTCGCTCTGCCTCATCCACCAGCTCCTCGGCGCTGCGACCCTCCGGGTTAAAGCCTGCGGTCGCAATATCCTGTGCCGCGCCAATCAGCTTTCTCAGTAGCGCGCGCTCCCTCACAGCGCGGGCATAAGCAGTGACATTAGCGGCAGTGGGCGTCTGCTCAACGAGATCCGCGAGGTAAGTATGGCCGCCGGCCGCGTCCAGCTCGCCGGTTGCCAGCAGCCGGTCGGCAACCGTGATGACGTCTATCGGTTCGTTGCGATCAACCAGAATCGCAATCTGACGGAAGATCGCCCGGTGTTCAGGCCGATAAAAGTCGCTGGCATCCACCAGCTCGGCAATGGCATCCCAGCTTTCGGGCGCTAACAAAATACCCCCGATGACAGAACGTTCTGCCTCGACCGACTGGGGTTGCATGCGGATTCGAGAGATGTCCGAATCCTGAGGTTTTACCGACTCCAAGGTGCTGCCTTCTTCTGTGCTTGATCAGCCGGGGCCCAAAGCATCATCAATGCCGAAATGCCACCGGGCCAATTAGATTACCCGCGACCGGGGAGAACTGCCAGAAAAGATCGGTGTTTAGGCGTGGCGCCGCGGCAATACCGCGGCGGCGAGGGTTTTGTGCGGGGCGGAAAGGCTCCGCGGGGCATTACTCAGCGATGATGTGGATCGCGACAGAGGTCGACACCTCTGGGTGGACCTGAATCATGATCTCGAACTCGCCAAGCTCACGGATCACGCCTTCGGGTAGCCGAACTTCTGACTTATCGACTTCACATCCCGCAGTAGATAGTGCAGAGGCAATATCTCGGGTTCCCACGGAACCAAACAGTTTGCCTTCTTCTCCTGCAGTCGCTGCAATTTCGACGGCGCCTAGCGCAGCCAAGGCCTCGCCTCGAGCTTCGGCAGTAGACAGCGTCTCTGCGGCTGCCGCTTCGAGCTCCGCACGACGAGCCTCAAACTTGGCCACGTTGTCTTCTGTGGCCGGCACTGCCTTGCCCTGGGGGATCAGGAAATTGCGGCCGTAACCGGGTTTCACATCAACCTTGTCACCCAGCGTACCGAGATTACCAATGTTTTCCAGCAAAATGACTTCCATCGTTCTTTCCTCTGCTGGCCGCGTAAACGGCCGACTCCTATCGATTCCTGCTCGGCGGCTTAAGCGCCGCCGGAGCCTTTGCCAGTGGGACTCGCCCACCTGGCCCTGAAATCAGTAAATGCGTCGATCACGACACATCCCACCCATACCCACTTCACTATATCGAGCACAATCCACAGCACGTACATCAGGGTCAACCATGCGACCCCTTTGTTCGCGTGGGCTGCATAGGCATGTACTAATGCAAACCCGACGATGGTGAGCGGCAGCACCGCGGCAGCACTCCAGACCCGCCAATCGGGCCCCATCCACCACAATGCGGCGGCCACGAACGCCATCGCCATCACGGCACCGGCAGGCAACTTCAACGCGCGAAACTCGTCGCCAAACCCTCCCGGGTTGTAAAGCGCTGCCTGCCAGTAACGCCCCAACATCAGGCTGAGCAAAGCAATTACCGCATTGCCGGTGGCCAACAATGCTGCCACCTGAGGGACCGCCAGCGAGTTGAACGCCAACTCTTCCGAACCCTCTTGCTTGAGGTCCCGCTCCAGCTGCGCGAGGGCCTGGTTAAACGTTGCCACCAGGTCCTCCAAAAACGGGCCATTCAGCAGGGTCATCGTCAAACCGCTGACCAGTGCCAGTGGCACGCTAGCCATCACCGCCAGCGACAGACTGACGCTCTCCCTGAGGACAACGGCCAGGCCGTAGCCGCCCAGCAACAACATGGCACTGCCCGTGTCGCCGGTCATGGCCGTGATGATCACCGCGGGCAACAACGCCCACAGCACCAACCAACCGCCGGAAGCTGTCCCATTTCTCAGGGTGACCAGTGCGATGGCCGCCGCACTGATCCAGCCAAATAACAGACTGCCCGACCCCAATACCGCGATGCCGAGCGCCTGCCACCGGCCGCGCATGATGAATTCAGCGAGGCCGCGCATCAGCCACGCTCAGTTATGAGCGTCTGTGTAAGGCAGTAACGCGAGGTAGCGGGCGCGCTTGACGGCGGTCGCGAGCTGACGCTGATACTTGGCCTTGGTGCCGGTAATCCGGCTCGGTACGATCTTGCCGGTCTCAGAGACGTACTGCTTAAGGGTGTCCAGATCCTTATAGTCGATCTCGGTGACACCCTCGGCAGTGAAACGGCAAAACTTTCTGCGTCGAAAAAAACGTGACATGGCTTATTCCTCAGTCGCTTCTTCGGTGGCTACTTCTGGCGCTTCCGCAACGGGCTCCGCGGCATCTCCTTCAGCGGGGGCCTCAGCCGTCCCGGCCGCAGCACGGCGAGCGTCATTGTCCTGACGCTCCTGGTACCGGGCCTTACGCTCCTTGTCCTCGCGCTCGGCCTTCATGATTAGAGACTCCTCAAGCACAGGCTCATCGCGACGAATCACCAGGTTGCGAATGACCGCGTCGTTGTAGCGGAAGGTCGTCGTCAACTCTTCCATCGCCCCGTTGGAGGCTTCGACGTTCATCAGCACGTAATGCGCCTTGTGGATTTTGTTGATGTGGTAGGCCAACTGACGTCGCCCCCAATCTTCCAGACGATGCACAGTCCCGCCATCTTTGGTGATGACGTTGCTGTAACGTTCAATCATTCCGGGGACTTGCTCTGACTGGTCCGGATGGACCATGAACACAACTTCGTAGTGTCGCACTCGCGTACTCCCTATGGTTTAAAGCCACCCGTCACGCGGTGTGGCAAGGAGGATGGGCCTGTTTTCAGACCCGGCCAAATTTTGAGGGGCGGAGTCTACAAAGGCCGTTGCTGCTTTGCAACGTGGCAATTTCGCATCTGATGCGGCTCGTTAACCCTTCTGGAGACCGCGCTGCCGAACTGCCTCGAACAGACAGACCCCCGCTGCGACCGACACATTGAGGCTGGAGACCGACCCCGTCATGGGCAATTTGACGATGAAATCGCACATATCCCGGGTCAGACGGCGCATCCCCGCGCCCTCTGAACCCAGCACCAATGCACAGGGTCCGCTCAAATCTTGCTCATATAGCGTTGCTTCCACATCGCCATCGGTGCCAATCACCCAAACACCCGCCTGCTTCAGGGACTCAATGGTTCTGGCAAGGTTGGTCACGCGCACCCAGGGCACCGTCTCAGCGGCACCACTGGCCACCTTGCGTGCCACATCGTTCACATCAGCACTTTTATCTTTGGGAAAGACGACAGCAGTGACCCCTGCCGCATCGGCACTGCGCAGGCAGGCCCCCAGATTGTGGGGATCGGTGACGCCATCCAAAATCAAAATGAGCGGGACGGCCACCTGAAAGAGATGCTCGGCAAGCTCCGCCTCGCTCATCCTGCCGCCGGCCTCGCTCCCCACTGTAGCGTCGAGCACCGCGATCACGCCCTGATGGCGCCCGGTCACCAGTGCGTCGAGTTCGGACTTGGCACAGGGCAACACAGACACACCTTGATTTCGGGATAGCTCGCAAAGCGCCTGCATGCGCTTGTCCTGACGATCTGCCTGAACATGGAGTGCCGCAACCCGGCGCGGCGCTCTGCGGATCAGGCTCTCGACAGCGTGGTATCCAAATACGGTATCAGTCACCGTTCACCGCCGCGTCTTCCCCGCCGGTGAATTTTTGCCCGGGCCGCGCTTTGCGCCCGAGGCCTTGCCCGCCTTGGATCCTTTGGCAGGCCGGCCTGAGGTCGATGCCTTTTTTGATTTGGCCGACTTGGCAGATTTCGCCGATTTTGATGGCTTGCCTGACTTGCGCCCGCGGCCGCCACTGTCATTCTCCTCTGAGGAGGTGGTTTGGCGGCGGGGCGATTGCTTGTTGCGGCTCACTGAAGCCAGCTCACCCTCTGACCGGTACTTTCCACTTTTGCCACTCTTACCGCTCTTGCCTCGCTTGGAGGGCGCAACGCCGGCCAGTTCCAAATCTATTTTTCTATCATCAAGGTCGACCCGGGCGACCCTGACAGTGACCGCCCCACCCAGTTGGAAAATTTGCCGCGTGCGTTCGCCAATCAGTCGCTGCTTGGCCTGATCGAAATGATAGTAATCACCTGGTAACGCACTGACGTGCATCAGGCCTTCGATGTAGAGGTCGCTCAACTCAACGAACACGCCGAAATTGGTCACGGCGGCGATCACCCCCTCAAACTCCTCGCCGATGCGATCCTTGAGAAACTCGCACTTTAGCCAGGCATCGACCTCACGCGTCGCGTCGTCTGCGCGCCGCTCGGTCATCGAACACTGCTCTCCGAGAGCGGCCATGGCACCTGTGTCGTAGGGGTAGATTGTCTCGCGCTTGAGCGCGCGCGCCCCTTTGACCCGCTCGATGTGAGCGCCCTTCCAGCGACCTCGGATCGCAGCGCGAATCGCGCGGTGCACCAACAGATCGGGATAGCGGCGAATGGGTGAGGTGAAATGCGCGTAGGCCTCGTAGTGGAGGCCAAAATGCCCGGCGTTCTCCGGTTGATATACGGCCTGTGAAAGTGAACGCAGCAACATCGTTTGAATAATGTGGCTGTCGTCGCGACCATCCACAGTGGCGAGCAACGACTGATAGTGCTCGGGGGTAGGTTTCAGACCGCCCGGCAAATCCAGCGACAGCTCACCCAAAAAGGCACGGAGGTTCTCGAGCTTTTCTGCGCTGGGGCCCTCGTGAACGCGAAACAGCGCCGGTTGCTCGAGCGCTTCGAGGAACTGTGCGGTGGCCACATTGGCAACCAGCATGCACTCTTCGATCAACTTGTGGGCGTCGTTGCGGTGCACCGGCTTGATGGCAGCGATCTTGCGCTGCTCATCAAATAGAATGCGGGTTTCTTGCGTGTCAAAATCAAGCGCACCCCGCTGCTCTCGGGCGCTCCGAAGGACTTGGTACAGCCGATAGAGCCGTTCGATCTCCTTGCCGCGCTCGGCGGGCACGCGTGGACTCCAGCCATCCTTAATCACCGCATCAACATCGGTGTAGGTGAGCCGCGCATGGGAATGAATCACCGCTTCGTAAAAAGTGTAGTCCTGGAGCCGACCGGTGCGGTCGATGTGCATGTCGCAGACCATCGCCAGTCGGTCTACCTGCGGCTTCAGCGAGCACAGACCATTTGAAAGGACTTCTGGGAACATGGGCACGACTCGTTCGGGGAAGTACACCGAATTACCCCTGATGCTCGCTTCCTCATCGAGCGCGGAGCCGACGGGGACATAATGGGACACATCGGCGATCGCCACGCGCAGCTGAAACCCCTTAGAGGTTTCCTCGCACCACACGGCGTCGTCAAAATCTTTGGCGTCCTCGCCATCGATGGTGACAAACGGGACCTCGCGCAAATCCACCCGGTGGGTTTTATCTGCCTCGGCGGGCTCTTCACCCAGCGCGCCGGCCTCCCCTAACACCTCATCCGGCCACTCCCAGGGAATGCCGTGGGCGCGAATAGCGACGTCAATCTCCAGTCCCGGGTCGAGGTGATCGCCTAGCACCTCCTCGACCTCGCCCTTGGCACCCAAGGTGGCCGAGGGATAATCGGTCAGTACCACCGATACCAGCTGCCCATGGCGCGCACCGCCCTTGGCTTTGGGTGGAATCAGGATGTGATTACGAATGCGCGTGTTATGGGGGAGCAGAAAGCCAATGCCGCTCTCTTCCATGTAGCGCCCGACCACCCTGGCATGCGCTCGGGTGAGCACCTCAACGATCTGCCCCTCGGCCCGACCACGGCGATCGAGACCTGCAACGGAGACCAACACCTCGTCACCATCGAACACCTGATACATCTCGTGGGCGGAGAGAAACAAATCCTCTGCTTCCCCCTCTAGTGGTCTCGCAAAACCGTAACCATCCCTGTGGCCCATGACCCGACAGCGCAGCAAGTCCATTCGCTTGGGCACACCATAGGCTCCCCGCCTGCCAGAGATGATCTGACCGTCGCGTTGCATCGCGCGCAGACGTTTACCCAATGCGTCCAGATCGCGCTCCCCACCTAAACCCAGCGCTTCGGCAATGCCAGCAAACGCCAAAGGGGCATCCGCCGCCTCGAGCAACCCCAAAATCGCTTCCCGGCTGGGAATGGGGTGCTCGTAACGACCCTGCTCCCGCGCCGCGTGAGGGTCAGCGGGCGGACTGGAGAAACTGTTTTTGCGGCGTGGCGCCAAGGTGAGGTCCGATGGCTGGATTCAGCCGGCTGGAAAGGTAAGGTCATTATACGCGGGAAACATCCCCCGGATCGTGGGGCCGCGACGGTGCCGGGGAGTCGATACACGAAATTGACAGCCGAGAGTCGAGACAGTAGTCTGCGCGCCCTCTGATCGATCAGAGATTTCCCGCTGCCCAGGTGGTGAAATTGGTAGACACGCTAGCTTCAGGTGCTAGTGCTCGCAAGGGCGTGGAAGTTCGAGTCTTCTCCTGGGCACCATTATCCCCAAGATTCGTGGTTCAAGGTCCTGATTTTCAGGTATCTTCTATGGGTGCTTATTGTTCGTCTCGATTCCTAATGACCTTCTGCTGCAAGGCTAGTGAAATCGAACGAGGCTATAAATCGGCATCAATCTGCATCAACAAGCCAGCCATCATGCGCCCACGCATAGCAAGGCTATCGATTTCTATGTGTTCTTCAAGTGTATGAAATTTATCACCGGTAACACCAAGGCCATCCAGGGTCGGCACGCCTATAGCGCCAGTAAAATTGCCGTCGCTGCCGCCGCCTGAACGGTTGTGCAGGAATACGCTGGTGCCCGATGGGGATGTCAGCACGACCTCGAGGTCTCCGATGTAGGTGTGCGTGATGTCCATCACGACATCCACGTCAGCCACGCAATAGGAATCACTCACCTCAATGGTGCTTGTGAACTCGGAATTGTCCTGAATGGCGATCGGGGTATCAGT
>CAXEVD010000045.1:0-8366 GCA_963999395.1 uncultured Halieaceae bacterium | reverse complement strand
AGAGTGACGTTCCCGGTGAGCGGACCGCGGCGACGCAACCGATACCGTCACTGCCAGAGCCGTTTGGTCGCACCGGGGTCACCTCTGACCAACTCAATGATCTGACGCCAGAGATTCATGCCGAGGCGCAGCGGATTGTTTCGGGCTATACGCTGGGGCCGCTCTACACGCCGCCAACTCTGGTGAATGGGGAAAATGGTGGGACTCTGGTTCTGCCCGGCTCGGTAGGCGGTGCCAATTGGCAGGGGGCGGTGGCCGATCCCGAGACAGGGCTCATGTATGTCTCTTACGCAGTGTCACCGGAGGTGGTGGGGCTCATCAGCGACCCTGACCGGTCCTCCATGCGCTACGTATTGAAAGATGCGCTGCTCGACGGGCCCTTCGATCTACCCCTACTCAGGCCGCCATGGGGTTGGATCAGCGCGCTGGACATGAACACCGGCAAGTTGCTTTGGCAGCGCCCGAACAGTAGAACGCCAGAGGAGATTAAAAATCACCCGCAACTGGCTGGCGTGGTGATTCCCGACACCGGCAACGATGACCGGTCCGCGTTGCTGGTCACTAAAACGCTGCTTTTTTCCGGGGAGGGTGCGGGTATGTATGGCGCGCGATGGGGAGGCTCAATGTTCAGAGCTCATCACAAGCGCTCCGGGGAGGTCCTCGCGGAGGTAGACCTGGGCCAGCGCCAGACAGGAGTGCCCATGACCTATGCGATCGGCGCTCAGCAATACGTCGTTGTGGCTACAGGAGCGCCTGGTGAAGCAGGTCAGTTGGTTGCCCTGACTGTCAATCAATAGCCGCTCAAGATAGCGCTCCATAAACCAGATTTTTGATCTGCCCTCTGAAGTTGAAGGTGGAGGAGGGGATTAGCTGCGTCATAAAAATGGCGTAGAGATCCTCAATAGGATCGACCCAGAACAGCGTCGAGGCAAGACCACCCCAGTAGAAGTCGCCCTCGCCAACCGTGCCCGACGATGCGGCATCCATCGTAGTCGCAAAGCCCAATCCAAAGCCCACGCCGTCGTTACTGGTTTCAGAAAAGCCCCCGACTGCCATCTGTGACAGCGATTGATTGCCAAGATGATTGCGCGTCATCAGCTCTAAAATGGGCCGGCCGATAATCTGCTTCTCACGGAACTGCCCCTTCTGAACCAGCATTTCACAGAAATTTGCGTAGTCGCTGACGGTACCGACCAGCCCGCCTGCGCCGGAAGGGGCTAGTGGCGAGTTTCGATAGCGACTTTTTTCTGGGTCATCCTGCAGGCGCAGAGATTTATCTGGTGCGCGCTCATAACAGGCGGCAAAACGATCCAATTGTGCATCAGAAACACTGAAACCTGTGTCGAGCATGTCGAGGGGGCCGAAGAGCCGGTCCTGCAGAAAAGATTCGAAGGGCTGGCCCGACATCGCCTCAACCAAATAGCCGCACACATCGGTACTCATGGAGTAGCTCCATCGCGATCCCGGCTCATAGAGGAGCGGTACCTCTGCGAGTTTTTCCACAAACTCCTGCAGGGTGTCGGTACCCGCTCTGGATATACCCGCTGCCGCGTAAGCTGGGTCGACGGGCAGCTCTAGCCCGGGGAGAAAGCCGCCGTATGTGAGGCCCGCCGTATGGCAAAGCAGGTGCTGTACGGTCATTGGCGCGTTGGGTGCACGCGTCACCATTGTGTCCCCCTCACCTTCGACCCAAACCCGGTGGTTGCGCCAAGAGGGTATGAATTTATAGACAGGGTCAGTCAGCTGGAACCGCCCTTCCTCCAGCAGCATCATTAGCGCGATGGACGTCACAGGTTTGGACATGGAATAGATGCGAAAGATGGTGTCGTCGCGCATCGCCTTATCGCGCTCAATATCCATGACGCCCACGGACGCGTTGTGCGCCAATTGGCCCCTGCGCACAATTCTCAGGTTGAAGCCTGATATTTTTTTGGGCTCGATATAATGACTGATCAGGTGATGATCGAGTTTGCTGAGTTTGGCAGGGCAAAAGCCCGCGGCCGTAGGATCAACTTCCATAAGATTGAGGGCTCGAGGGGTCTGATGGGTGGGGATTATGTTCCCAAATGTGCGTCCTGTCGCGATGCAAGCTTGCTTTGAAGTGGTGCCACACTCATAGAAGTATCCTTGATGGACGCTCTCCAATGTTTTTTTGGAGAGTCATCTGGGCTCACCTGCTCTGCGGTCTGGATGAAAATACGGGCATGGATCGAGCAACTAATCTGATCTTTCACACATCTCAGAGATGTGGGTTTACTACCTTTGATCGCAGTATTCGATAGATATCCCGAAATCCCTCTCCATGAGGTTTGCGGTAGCGCTTTTTTAACCACCTTGTATTGGGGCCGTATCGATATTGCACAAAATGGCTGATTTCGTGCGCGATCGTGCCGGCGAGAACCAGTTCGGGCGTAATCGCATTTCTGGATCCGATGACTGGATCGTGAGCGAAAGCGGGGTATTCCAGCAGCGCCGAGGAGCCTTTTGTGTACGCCGAGATATCGATCGTGATCCCCTTGGCACATGCTGAGGAGCGATGTCCCGCGCCTTTTATTGTCACGAGGAGGTCATTGCGTGCCTCACCATAATCCACAGGTAGCTCGTAATCTTTGCGTGTGATTTCCCGCAGGCAGCGTTTGACCCACTTCAGAGCAAGGTCTCGATCCTTTGCGCTGACACCCGTTCGTTGAATGATCCTCATGGCACGATGCTAACTGAATAATCAGTGGGTTGTATGTAGCCGCCTTTGACAACCTGCCTAGGGCCCATAAGTTGCTACGACAGCATCGGTATACACTCATGTTTTTCACGCTAGACGGCGAGCAAGAGCATGACAGACTTTCACTACGACCCAATACCTCTGCGCCCGTCAGAACAATTGGCGCCGGGAGCGATACTGGACAACGCTGTGGCGTATCTGGATCGTCTTGCAACGCGGCGCACGGTACGGGATTTCTCTGACGAGCCCATCGATCGTGCAGTAATTGAGGCCTGCGTGCTGGCTGCAGGTTCAGCGCCGAGCGGCGCGAACCACCAACCATGGCACTTTGCCTGTGTGAGTGACCCTGATACCAAGCGTGCGATCCGTGAGGCGGCGGAGGCGGAAGAGCAGGCATTTTACGGTGGTCGGGCGGGGGAGACGTGGCTGAATGATCTGAAGAAAATCGGCACCGATGCATCCAAAACTTTTTTTGGAAACGGCGCCATGGTTGATTGCTGTATTTGCGGAGCGATACGGCATCGATGAATCAGGTACGCGACAAAAGCACTACTACGTGCCAGAGTCGGTGGGGATTGCGACAGGGTTTTTGATCAACGCTTTCCATCAGTTGGGTATCGCGACGCTCACCCATACCCCCAATCCAATGAAGTTCTTGAATCAGATTCTTGAACGTCCCAGCAACGAGCGACCCTATGTGTTATTAGTCGTCGGGCATCCGGCCCAGGCGGCAATGGTGCCGCGGGCGGCCACCGTCAAAAAATCTTTGGAGCAGATCTCGACGTTTATCTGATGGATCAGGCCAGTAGCCATCCCAGATAACTGGTTCGCGGTGCGCCGGCGAATGGCGTGACCAGCTGCACTGCATGGTGCTGGGGCACCGTGAACAAGTTCAGGGTATTAAAGGCAGGTTTGAAGGCCTCTTCGACATTGCCCGCCTCATCATAGAACGCGAGGTGGCCACCCCAGTTTTCATTCCACTCTGGCGTCATGGAAAGGACCCAGGCGGCGATGCGCTGATGAGTGGGGTGTCGATCATCATGACGCGTCAGAAAATGGCCGGGCCCGTAGAGGCTGGCATAACTGTCGGAGGTCCGGATGATGTCCCGTCCCGTTACGTCACGCATTAGGTTGAGAAAGTCCTCCCCCGTGACCCAATCGTGCACGGCGTGCATGGGGTGGCCCTGATTCTCGCGCGAGGCTACAGCCTGGCTGATGTAGTACTGCTTGAACAGATACTGAAAGCCAGAACGCGCTCGCCGATATACCCCAGCTGTAAAGCGGTGTTTCTGCTCCATAGTGAGTGCTGCAAACTCGGCCTCGCTGGTCTCAAAATTGTCTGGCCCTTCGTTGTAGCTCAGGTACCAGTCGTCATGTTGTTGCAGCAAGTCATGGAGCGACTTGGCTGATTCTGACGAGACAAAGTCATGGATTTGCACTCGGCCTTGACTGGCCAGCGTCGTCGCTGCGACGCTCAGATCAATTTCTGGATTAATGTCCACGCGTTGTGCGCACCTTTAGCGGGTATCTGCCAAGCATACGCCAATGACCGCTCAGGTGTGGTCCGATGCTGGGGCGTCGGACGAGACTGTGTCATAACAAATTGAAGAGCAGCCCACCGATGAGTGTGCCCAATGAATAGCCCAGTACGCCCACCAGTACCCCCGGCGTAATCTGGTCATACCACCCCTTGGCGGCTGCCATCGCGGGCGCTGTGGTAGCCCCTAGCACCGCTGCATTGGAGGCGGTCAGTAATTCCGGCAATGTCAGTTTTAGCCACCGGCCGACAACCAGCAGACAGATCAAATGGGTTGTCAGCAAAATGCTCACCAAAGCGATCAAGATGGGGGCTACGCTGAGCATGGCGACGACATCCGCTCCAGCTGCGATCGAGCCAAAGAAAACAAATGACAAAACGACGCCGAGCTCAAATCCCCCGGTACACCAAACTCGTAATTTCGGCACCATCGTCGCGAGCGCGAGGGTCAGTATCGTCAAAATGATATAGCGGCCCCCCGAGAAGTTCAGCCAAGCACTGAACGCATCACTGAGCGTCACCAAGAGCGTGGCGACCGCCAGTGCTGTGCAGAGGGAGGTGGGCGTTATCGAGACCGTATTGCGCTCTAGCTCCTCGCTGCTTGAGGCAGGATTTTTCGTCTGTGGATGATCATTAAAGCGTCGAGCGAGCCACTGCATACCGGGCAACAGCCCAAGCACGCCTAGAAAAATAGCGCTAAACAGATTGTCAGCGGCAGTGGCCGCCGAGAAAAAGGAAGCGTCGTTGGATAGTCCAGTCATCTCGCCCAATGCAGCATAGTTCACCGATCCACCTATGTAAGTCGCGGCGAACAAACCGGCAATGGCGCTCTGCTTGTCTGTGGCGGCGATATTCGCGTTCCCTGCCAACGCGCTGAGATCGAGTAGGGAAATGGCCAGCAGGACGCCAGCCACTGTGCCGGCCGAGGCCACTATGAAGGCGAGTGTCGTCCGCGATGCCTCCCGCAGAAGCCGTCGAACGTCCCCCTGCAGGAGAAAAAGAGGAATCAGCACGGGTACCAGATAGGTAAAAACGAAGTCATAGGCGGGAGCTTGATGAGGGATGAGTCCGGCATTGGCCGCGACAATCGCCATCAAAATCACCAGCACCGTTCCGGTGAGCAGTGCCCCGATGCGTGTCGTTTGTAACCAGAAGGCAATCGTGGCCAATCCCATGAGAGCAGCAAAAATGCCGAGGTGGTTGTCAGGGCTCAACATCGCGTGGGGCGTCCTGTTAGTGTCGATATGATGCTACTGTAGCCCGGCGGTAAAAACACGGCACGTCGCTGTTGTTTTCGTCATGTAATCCTCACAGGAGAGACAACAATGGGAGAGCCATCGGGTGAGCCGTCCAAGCAGCTCAATGTGTTGGGGATGCCTATCGAGCTCTGTTGTCAGGACCCGGTCACTGGATTCTTTCGCGACGGGCACTGCCACACCGGGCCAATGGATCATGGCGTGCATACGGTTTGTGCGCAGATGACGGATGAGTTTCTCTCTTTCTCGGTATCAGCCGGCAACGACCTAGTGACGCCGATGCCGCAATATGGCTTCCCCGGGTTGAAAGCGGGTGATCGATGGTGTCTCTGTGCGATGCGCTGGCATCAGGCTCATGACGCGGGCAAAGCCCCCAGACTTTACCTGCGAGCCACCCACCAAAAGACGCTTGAGATTGTCCCGCTCAATGTGCTCAAACAGTTTGCGTTGGACCTGTCTTAGTAATACCGAGGCCAACGAGCTCTCCGGCACTCAAGATGAGGCGAAAAGGCGGCTGATCGAACCTTCCAGTGCCATTCCTGCGAACATGGCCAAGCAAAACACCACGGTGGATTCGTAGCCGTAGAGTAAGCTCACCAAGGCAGGTCCTGGGCAGTAGCCGGACAGTCCCCAGCCGATACCGAATAACACAGCGCCGCCAACCAAACGCCGATCCAAAAGTTGTTTACCGGGCAGGGAAAAAGTCGATGCCAGCAGAGGCGCTTCCCTTGCTGTGACGAGCGGTGTGACCAGTAAGGTGACGACCACAGCGCCGCCCATGACGAAGATCAGATCAGGTATCCACGCTCCAGTGATGTTCAGAAATCCCAGCACTTTGGCTGGGTCTGACATACCCGACAAGGTCAGTCCAAGTCCGAACAGTGCGCCTGATATTAAAGCGGGCCACGCCTTCATACTGCGCCTCCCATCACGCTTTGCATGATGAATACGGTGATGACGCCGAGTGTCATGAATGTCGCCGACGCGACCAATGATCGCGGTGATCGTCGACCCAGTCCACACACCCCGTGACCACTGGTGCAGCCGTCACCTATGCGCGTGCCCAGACCAACGAGGAGTCCGCTGGCGGCAATCAGCCATAAGGGCGCTGCGGATTCAGCCGGCACGGGTTGACCTATAACGTTGTGTGTCAGCAAGCCGCCTGCCAGCAAGCCCGTTAAGAATAGCCAGCGCCAAGCGCGCTCGGGCCCTGCGAGGGACCCCCAGGCAATGCCGCTAATGCCGGCGATACGGCCCAGTGAAAGCAGCAGCCACATCGCCGACAGACCCAACAACACGCCGCCGGTCAGCGGCATCAAGTACGCATTGATCAGTGTCACACTCTCGATTACGGATTATCTGCGGCGAGTCAGTGCCTCCCGGCGGTCGTGAGTGTAGCGCAAAGCGTCACGGTTGCGCAGTCGCTCGGTATAGGCGCGTTGCTGCAGCCCAGAAGAAAAAATTCGTTTCAGGATGGAGTTCGGTTGTTGCTCATTTTTTGGCGCGGGGCCCGCGCCAAACATTTGATAAGCCGAAGATTACCAGCCGGATGTGATCAGCGCTGCTTCCTGCTGCGGTCCAAGCGCCACGTCGGTCGCAGTCTCATCGATAAACCGCGCCACCTGCTCGCTGTCACCTGCACCGGCGGGACGATACTGGGTTTCCTGCTCGAGGAAGACTTCGCTACCCACGACCTGGTTCACCCATTCACCGCCATCCCGGCAGGCGACACCGCGCCAGTGTGACTCGCTTTGACTCAGCAGAAACTCACGGCACCAGCGTCCGTCGGCCGCAGGAAAGGTCAGGACCGAGCGGAATTGTCGATCGCTATCCAAAACGTCCCAACCAGTGGCGCGTGAGTGGGATTGTTCTAAAGCACTCGCCAGCTGCGGATCCATACTCATGGGGTTAAACACATCGGTTTGGTTCAGATCTACAACCAATGCCATTGCTGTGGCAAACGAGGCAGCTACCGCGACGCTCGCCCAGCGCTGCCAGCGCCGAGTCATACCCAGTGCGGACACGTTTTCTGCCGCCACCATGGGTGCTAAATGTTCGGGAACGTGATTGCTGGATTCAGCAAACAGCGCTCTCACTCGTTGATCGTTGGCTTCCATGACCTCGAGGCGCGCTCGCAGGGTGCGCTCATTGCGCAATCTGCTGACTAAGGCAATGGTTCGCTCTGCGTCCAGCTCGTTATCGACATACATCGACAGCAAGTGGTCGTCGTCCACTCGCGTTCCAGCCATGTCCACCACGTTCTGACGATCATCACTCATCGTAATCACCCTGTTCCCTTCGGCCCCTCCCAAGTAGGCCGTGACGAATGCCGGAGGCTTAAGCCTCTCTTTCTGCACTCCACTCCAAATCTTCAGCCAGCGCTTTTCGCGCTCGAGCGACACGACTCATGATCGTACCGATCGGCACTTCCAGAAGCGCCGCTGCCTCAGCGTAAGAACATCCCTCTACCGCAACCTGAGCTAACGCAGCGCGTTGGTCAGGCGGCAAACGTTCCATCGCCGCCGAGACTCGATCGAGCTGCACGGATTCGTCTGTGTTGGCCGAAGTGGTACCGGCCCCTTCGATTGCGCTTTCTGACTGCGCGTAACGACTCCGTACGTCTCTGGATCGAATCTCATCAATCCACAAATTGCGACATACCCGGTGCGACCATTTAGCGACGTGTGCATCCTCGGGCATGCCTTTCTCAAGCAGGCGCTCCACCGTGATTTGCAACAAATCGTCGGCATCAGCGGGATCTGAGGTCAACGAGAGGCAGAAGCGCTTTAAGCGCGGGAGCTCCTCAATCAGATCCTGTCTTTGCTGGGCGGTTAACCTCGCCATAATTTGCCTA
>CAXEVD010000044.1:0-8405 GCA_963999395.1 uncultured Halieaceae bacterium | reverse complement strand
TCAAAGTAATCGTCGATGTAAGCGGAGGTCTGTGTCGCCCCTGTATCGGGACATGGCTTTTCACCTCTGGCTTGGTTGTTTAGGTCTCTGGCGCGGGCTACGGCAAACTCTTCAAGGAGTGCGTTGGGATTGAGCCGTGCTAGATCTATTTGGCGTTGCCACTCATTGAGAAGTGGTGCTGCCTCTATCTGGGCATGCCTCTTATCGCGTACACCTAACGACTTACGAAATGACCTTTTACCGATAACTTTGCGGACGTCTGCAGGCACCTGAAGCTCGGCCTGCCAGATGCCATTTGATCGCTGATTGATGTTCATCCTTTCGACTCAAATTATTATGTTGTACACACATAATATACACACAATAAGAGCGATTGGATCAATATTTACATAGCTTTTAGCGTCTTGGCGTCGAGTCACGTCCGCTCCGCCATATCCCTCAAAGCCGCATAAACGCTTAACTGCGGCCTTGATTTTACGACAAAACCACCTCTTTTAACGACAGTTGCTTACGACAACTTATTAGTACGTTGTGCCTATGAGGTGGGGTACATCTTAGGGGGCGGGGCCCGCAGCCGCCTGTCGCTGCTCGCTGGCATACTCAAACTCTTCACCAAGTCCTAGCGAAGCTCAGTCGAGTCGCCGGCAAACGCCTGTGACCGCCTCGCCTTGGTAAGATCTGCTCAGGCCTGAGGTCTAAAGGAACCCATCTGTTGTTAATTCGCCAGGCACAGGTCAACGATTTTCCGCGCATCCTGGAAATCAACACGACCGAAGAAGAGAAGACCAGCCGAATTGATCTAGCCAGAATTACCCAACTGGATAGCTGGTCGGACTATCACAGAGTCATGGCAGTGGAAGATGTGATCGTTGGCTTTTTACTGGTAATGAGTGAGGCATCAGATTACGACGGCGATAACTTTCGCTGGTTTGTCGAGCGATACAGCCGTTTCCTTTATGTCGATCGGATCGTGATCGATCGGACTTTTGCCCGCCGCGGTGCCGGGAGTGCGCTCTACGCTGATTTGATCAAGTTCGCGGCGACTCAAAGCTGGTCCACATTGTGTTGTGAAATCAACGTGTCGCCACCTAACCCGGTGTCGCATGCGTTTCATGCGGGCTTTGGTTTCAAGGAGGTGGGGCGCAGTGGAACGGCCGGTGCGCCAAAGGTCGTCTCTTATCAGGTGGCAGAGATATAGTTTTGGCGTGGCGACTGTCATCCCGAAGAAGAACAACGATAGAGCGTGCTTGAGGGCCGAGATATGAAAACGATTTTTGTCACCTTTTTTCTTCTCTTGGCGGGGTTTTCAAACGCGCACGCTAATGTTGTGAATGCAGATAGCAACGGCCTAAGCCTGCTAAACCGCATAGATTACTCGCCGTCTTTGACGACTGCGGGTCAGCCGACTGAGGCGGAGCTACCTTTGATCGCATCGGTTGGCTTTGACCGTGTCATTTTCCTGGCGTTTACCAACCACCCCAAGGCAGTCGCTCATGAGGACGATATCGTGAGAGACCAGGGGCTCCAGTTCATCCACATCCCGGTCGAATGGGAGTCTCCCAGTCCGGCAGATTTCGCGGCCTTCGCTGCGATGATGCAAACGTTTGGCAGCGGTAGGACGCTGGTGCACTGCGAGGTGAACTTCAGGGCTTCTGTGTTTGGTTTTCTGTATCAGGTCTTATACGAGGCAGCGGATGTGGACGAAGCGATGTCACTGATGCAATCGATATGGGTACCTAACGACACGTGGAAGGCTTTTATTGTGCGCGTCATGAGCGACAGAGGGATAGACTATCCGGCGCTCTAGCGCCACCTTGGCCGGCATGAAAAGCTGCCGTTGCGAGACATATCGAGAAAGATCCTATCTTTTGCAAGCGCGTTGATTTAATTTCGATGGCGTTAATAACGGAAACCAACGAGGGAGAAAGTGATGAAGAAGTTTTATGTGGGTTTGATGGCGGGCGTCCTGACGGCAGTATCCGCCCACGCGGCCGATGAGCCGGTGGTGATTGGCGAAGTGACTATGCCCGCGGTGGAGAGTAGCGCGGCATTCAAGCATGTGGAAAAGAAGCTGGGTAAGTGGGAAGGCAGGATGACCCAGGGCCTGACGGGTGCGGTCATTGATGTGTCCTATGAGTGGAAGCTGACCTCCGGGGGCAACACCATCACCGAAACGCTGGTTGAAGACGGTGTGGAAATGCTCACCACCTATAGCGACGACAATGGCGAGCTGGTGGTAAAGCATTACTGTGCGCTGGGAACGCAGCCGGTCTTCAGTGTTAGCGGCGTGTCAGATACCGAGTTGGCGCTGGCGCTTGATGAATCAGCCAATGATCTTCACGCGGAGCACGAGAGCTTTGTGACGTCAATGAAGTGGACCATGCAAGACGACGACAGTAACTCCATGCTCTTTACCAACACCATCATGCTCAATGGTGAGTTGACCGAAAACTCGGCGCTTTTAACCCGCGTAGAATGAAATGAATGGTGACCAGTGCTTACTTTTCCGTGTCGGTTAGAGGCCTCAAGGTTAATGAGCGCAGCGTTATGGGGCCCCAATCGGGCTCCTGAGGACGCATTTCTATTTTTGATTCGCCCTCAGGCAGTTCTATCGTTCCTATCATCTGCCGCTGAAAAAGTGCCGGGCCTCCCGTTGCGTTCACAGTAAACCGTTTTTCATTGGCACTGTTAGTCAGCAGAGAAAAGGTTGACCGTTTATCCGCCGCGACGTTGGCGTAAATGTGGAACGTGCTTGGTCTGTCTATCGCTATGACCCAATCCACATGGCTGCGAAAATCTGTCCAGCCCTCGAGGTGGGGTGCCGAGTTGCTGTCCTGGCCGATTTTTAGCCTGCCGCCATATCCCGGGTTGTGAATGTTTGCATCGTCAACTGCGAGCGTTATCGATCCTTCTGCTGTCTGTGTCGGGAGTATCCGCTCGACATCAAGTTCGCCCTTTACTTTTAAAACGATGACCGTGCTGATGGGGTCCAAGGCTTGACGGGGTAGATGCAAGACAATCCCCGTCGCAGACTTTTGAACCTCAATTGGCAATTGGAAGTCGGCCAAAAAGTACGCGCCGCTGACCTCGTTGCGCAGGCCGTCGACCCGAAGCTGGCCATCTTCTGGCCACTCAAATACGTGAAGGAACAGGTCCGTTGCGTTCGAATATTTTTTCTTCGTCGCCCGACCCCACTTGAGCCGCACAAATGGGCTGGCCGTCGTGCCATAAATAGATGAGGAGTTCACCGCCATCCAGTCGCCGACAGCCCTGAGACGCTCGACACTTTCCGGGGGGATTTCACCGCTGGCCATAGGCCCGACATTGAGCAGGTAATTTCCGCCTTTGCTGGCGACGTCGATTAAATTTCTGATCAGTTGCTCGCTGGACTTCCAGTCGTCATCGTAGGACTTATAACCCCAGGTGGTGTTCATGGTTTGGCAGGCTTCCCAGTCGTAGTCCAGCCCTGTTGGAGGAATGTGCTGCTCTGGGGTGCGAAGATCCCCAACCCCGCCGTACACACCGTCTTTGCCATAGATCAATCGATTATTGAAAATGATGCCCGGCTGCAGGTCGGTAAGGCCGTCAAACATGGCCGCGCGGTCCGCGGTCATATCGATGGGCGTATCCCACCATAAAATCGAAATTTCGCCGTAATTGGATAGCAGTTCTCGGACCTGAGGCACGGCAATGTCCCGGAGATAGTCATCCATATTGCCGTTTTGAGCCGGATCCCAACGTCCCTCCCAAGTTGCACCTCCGGGGTGCACCCAGTCTTGCGCTTGAGAATAGTAGAAGCCGAGTTTGATACCGTGTTTGCGAGCAGCCTCGGCCAGTGGTTTTAAAAGATCCTTGGCATGAGGCGTTGAGTCGACCACGTTCCAGTCGCTGACCGCGGTGTCAAACAGTGCGAACCCATCATGGTGCTTGGTGGTTATGACGATGTACTTCATCCCGGCATCCTTGGCGAGGCGCACCCAGGCCTCCGGGTCGTAATTCACAGGGTTGAATTCTCTGGAGTACTGTTGGTATTCGCTCACCGGGATACGACCATAGTGCATGATCCATTCGCCGATATTTTCTATTTGCTCGCCCTTATGCGTGCCCGCCGGCACCGCGTAGACCCCCCAATGGATGAACAAGCCGAAGCGCGCTTCCCGCCACCAAGCCATCCGCTGGTTGCGGTCATCAGTGCTCTCGTCGTGGTAGGGGCCTTTGTATAGGCCTTCATCTTCCGCAACACCATGTATGGGTATGCAGAGCAGAACCGAAATGAGGGCCGCCTGGCAAACGCTTCTGAGCTTATGTTTTTTCACTGGTGTTATTCCTCTTATAAAAAAGCATATCACCGGGGCAAATGATGGAGCCACTCGATTCGGATGGCCTCTTAGGGGCAGGTGTTGAAGCCAAGTCGGCCTCTCGCCTAGTATGTGTAGCACATTGAGAGTCGAGGCTGACAATGTATTTGCGTTATCAAGAGCAAGACTGCGGCTTAACACTACGGGCGGGCATCGCCGAGTACCACGCTTACCTTGGAGCAATTGGCAGAAAGGCCATGGTCGATCATGCGGGTTCGCGTCTCATCCTCGAGCACGACGCGACGCATGTGATCTTTGGTATGGACACGTCGCTGGAGCAGGAGGCCGGTCTCGACACCTGGCTGATCTTTGGATGCCAATACCAATGGCGATACTTGCGCGGCTATGCCCAACTGCCTGAGATCAAGGCACTGTATAAGGCGCTGACTAAAGACGGCGGCTGGCTACTCTTAATCAAGCTTTATTGGAAATGCCTGGGCCTCAAGTGGCGGATTATTCGGCGTACACGGCGCATGATACGCAAGTGGCCTTTTCAGTTCCCCGAGGAGTGGTTGGATCATCCTGTTGTGGCGTTAAGAGCGCAGCACGGCATCACCACTCTGACGCCCGAGGAGCGCGCCACCGGCGATTTATTGCAGTGGAGCGGACAGTACTAAGGTGATTACGGCAATGGGGCACTCCCCTCACAACCAGCTCTAATCTAGTGAGTGCATTCAGAGCGGCCATCATTGCGCTCTATGAAGGTCCCGCATATCTGTGGATCAAGGCAGCCCTGTATGCACTTCTGCTCGCCAATTTTGGGTACTACCTGTTCGAGGACTGGTCGAGAACAAGTTTCTCGCTCACCGAGGCCGCCAGTTCTTATGACTGGATGCGGGAGTTCAATACGAGTTTGGACGAGGTAGCCTGGTTTACTCTGCTACTGATTTTCGAGCTCGAGACCTACGTGCTAGATGATTCTGGGTGGTCACCCGGATCGGCGCGAATCGTGCTGCTGATCAAGCTGATCACCTTCTGTCTGATTGGGCACACGCTCTATGTCAACTTCACTGCCCTGACAGAAATTTTGGGCCCCGTCTCCGCTTCTACCGCATCGGATCTCTGCGAACTCGCGGACACTGGGCAGTCATGGTCATTCAACCTCGATTACACCGTGATCACGTCAGAAACGTGCGACGCTTTGCCTCAGGCCCCTCAGTACTGGGAAATGCCGCGTGAGCCCGTCGTCACGTCCTCAGCTGGTCTTGAGTTAGCCAGGAGACTTGCCTGGTGTGATTTTATGGAGACAGCAGCGTGGTTGAGCGTGGGCGCGGCTATGGAAGCGGCCATCAGAATCACTGATCGTGGCGTCACCTCCGGTTACGCAGTGATGGCCCTTGGCTGGCTGAAGTTTGCGCTGTACGCGTTGATTCTCGCGCTTGGCATCTACTGGGCCTACTACGGGCACTGGGTATACCTGTGGGATGAGTTCCTGTGGATCTTTGGTTTCGCATTTCTGGAGGTCAATCTTGATGGTTGGCGAGGCGAGATCGATAATGGAGTGGCAGGAGAACTCTCGAATTGAGACAGTTTGAGTCATCCCACCAAGTCTGAATGTATCCGTGGTGTAAGGAAGCTGAGGTGATTGCTGGTGGGTATAGGAGATAGATGCTAGTGATCCCTAAATTCGACAGTACCGCGTCAGTGTCAGAGGTGGTTGCAGCCTTGCGTTCATCTGGTGCGGCGATCGTCACGAATGCCGCCAGCTCGGATTTAATGCAAATTGTCGCGACAGAGTTGCGATCTGGATTCGATGAGTGTGCTTTAGAAGAGCAGAGCGCATTCGATGGTGTTAGGACCAATCGGTTCAATCAGGTGCTTCGAGCATCACCCGGCGCAGCCGCACTTATTGAGCATGAGTGGGTGTTGGCTGTGGCTGACGAAATACTGCTCCCTCACTGTGCAAACTACACAGTAGGCAGCATGACGGCGATTGAGATTTTGCCGGGAGAAGATGGTCAGGCTCTCCACCGAGATGACACTATTTACCCCATTGATCTTGCAGGGATGGAGCTACAGATTGGAGTGATGTGGGCGATCAATGCTTTCACCGCGGAGAACGGCGCCACTCGTGTTGTGCCAGGTTCTCACCGGTATTTACGGTCATGGCACTTACCCAGCTTGGGAGAGTGGCTCCCCGCCGAGATGCCGAACGGATCGGCTCTTTTCTATCTTGGTTCCACTTGGCATGGGGGTGGTCCGAACCATAGCCAGTCGAGCCGGATAGGACTGATCAACACTTACTGTTTAGGATGGCTCCGCCAAGAATCAAATCAATACTTCGAAAATCCACCAAGCATTGCCAGAGACTTCAGCCCAACTTTGCGCGCGCTGTTGGGTTATTCGCCTCACGGTAGCGGCGACGATGAGATCGGCACTTTTGTTGGAGAGTGCGATGGTTGGTTGGATACACCCCCCAGAGTCGCCTGGCGAGATGAGAGGGGTCAGGTGGGTGGAGAGGATGACGTCGCTGAGCAGATGGGGACTTAGTGTCAGCAGGGTCACCACCGCAGAGTGACCTACATATCTGTTTCTAATGATGAGCGAGTCGCTTTCAGATCATGTGACCATCCACTGACTGCGATGGATATAGAGGGCTGCTTCCCAATAATTGGGCCCTGGCTACCAGGCTTTCGGCTATGATCATTGTTTTGCAGCCCTGCGCTGAAAGATCAGGGTCGGGGTAACTCTTTCCACTATGGGGGTATGAAGATGTTGGTTCGATGTGTTTTGTTTGCGACTGTGTTCAGTCTCATGGGTGCCTGTGCTGGTGACTCGCATCAAAATAACGATGCTGCGGTTATCGCCGCCGCCAAAGCGGGCTACGACGCTTTCGCAACCGGCGATATGGAGGCATGGGCTCAAACCCAGGCCCCGGATAGCCAATGGGAAATGCCCAAGGGTTTTCCCTATGGCGGCAACTACGTGGGGCCTCAGCAAGTGATCGATGAGGTCTTCACTCCCATCGGTGAGCTCTGGCCCGACTTCAAGGTCGAACCCATGGCGTTTCATGCGGCGGGCAATGTGGTGTTCATTGAAACTAAAATGACGGCGGGCGGTGTCACGAGCGATTCCATCCACAAGGCAGTTATCGAGAACGGTAAGTACGCTGCATTTCAAGTCTACGACGACGCTGGCTTCATGATGGCTCACTCCACTGCCGGTGCGAGTATTGGTAAACAATATTTTGGAGACGGCTCATCCAAGCCTTTGTTGGCAGGAAGCGGCGCAAACGCACAACTTTGGGTTGATTATATTCAGGCTCATAACGAGCGCGATTTTGACAAGATCGCCGCCATGAATGCGGAAAATTTCAAAGCTGTTACCGCGGGTGGTGAGGTGGTTCGTGGCTCAGAGGCGCAGGCTGCCTTTTTACAAGACTGGGTAGCGACAGAGAGTCCTCAGTGGGCGGTCTGGTGGGTGATTCCCAATGACGGTGAGAACGAGGAAGGCGCTATCGAAGAGTGGTTGGCCACTGGAAATATTATTACCGCCACTGGCCCCGACGGCACAGAGCGTAAAGCCTATGAGACCATTGACGTCCTGATCGAGGGCGGCAAAATCAGGTTGCTCAACGTCGCCTCTCAGACTGTGTCCGAATAGTCTCTGATGGCTTGACCTCAAGTCTCACTGACGTAGATTGGGAGGCGTTCCCGCCGAGTCGGCGGGCCACTAATAAGCATAATAAGGAGCTGAATCCATGATCACCGTACTCAAGAAATCAGGGCTTTTGTGCGTGATGTTGCTCACTGCTTTTGCACAATCGGTCGTAGCGGAAGATCTGCGCATCATTGGCGAGGATAAAAGCTTTGTTGCGACCCTGCCCTCCGGCGAGACCATCACCATCACACGTCAGATGACGGAATGCGCCAAGAACAAAGGCTGGTTGCAGCCGCTAGTGCCCGAGCCGGGCATCGTGCCGGTGACCGAAATCGAAGTGCTGAACGCCATTAGCGACCCCAGCACGATTCTGGTCGATATGCGCACCGAGGAGTGGTTCCTGGACGCCACCATTCCGGGCTCCGTTAACATTCCCTACACCGAGGT
>CAXEVD010000043.1:0-8520 GCA_963999395.1 uncultured Halieaceae bacterium | reverse complement strand
CGATATGATTTAACCAATACCGATAATTGGGTCGCTCGCTGATAGCACGCTCGATTGCTGATAGACGAGTTCGCCCCAATTGCAAAGCCTCGCGTTGTCTCGCCGAGGCTGCCGCATCACTCCGCACCTTGTGAAACGTCGCGTCCAGCCGATCCGCCCGAAGTGCAGTGGCGCCGGCCAGCAACGTGATCGCCACCACACAAGACACCCACACGGCGGCAACCAGGCTCGACGCATGAACTAGCCGCCGCATGTAGGCGGACCGTCGCTCACTGCCGCCATAACCGGCAAAGGAAATGGGTATGCCGTGATGATCGAATGCCCACACCTCGGGTATCGGCGCACCTGCGTCTGAGCTGTTGTGAGGCTGTGCCAACAAATCGTCGATAGCGGCTTGTGATGTAATGGCCAAAGAGACCTTAATCACGTTTTCGTGACGACCGACCACTCGCCACGCCGCTCGCGTGTCGGTATCCGGGAAAGGCGAGGACAAACCCATTTCAAGTAGCATGGCGTCGTCCAAATCCTCCTCCGTAGAGGCAGGAAGATGAAGCGTCTTTAATAGTACGGCGTCGGCGGAGAGTGCTACCGCGCTGAAGGACGTCTGTTCGCCGGTAGCAACTCCCTCGCCTAACGGCGCGTCAGCCCGGTACCAAAGAGCCTCATCACCACGAGTGACACGAATCGAGGGGTCAAAACGCTGAAGCAACCAAGCACCTTGATCGTACATCAGCTGATGAAAGCCGAGCGCCACCCACTTGCCCGACCGGGTCAGATCGAGGCCAAAAAGGCTCCACTTGTTGCCGACGTCCGCCATACTCTAGCCCGCTCGCCCCAATTTGCTCTGTCGCGGCTTTTCTATCCGTCTGAGTCGTACCGCCGAGAATTCATCTGACCCCCGGCTCTCTACCCAAACCCGCTGTAGGAATCTTTCTGACGGTGAGGCAGACACTTCTATTTCCACGCAATAATACCCCGAAGCATCGCGAGGGTCGGGCTCATTACCCAAGAGGCCAGCCTCCTCTTTTCTTGAGGCCTCAAAAGCGGCCAGCATTTCTGGCGGCGCGACTGCAGGGTCAACGCCGGAGCCGACGTTGAAGGGCGAGATACTAGGTCGAATTCGGTCATACACCGCGCGATTCATACCCTCGATTCCCAGCAACTGCTCGACATAAACGGCTGACTGGGCTCGCCGATACCGCGAATAGAACTGAAAACTGCCGGCCGGCCCCGAGCCTGCGGAGGCGGTCATCTCCAATTCGCTATTCACAATCTGCTCTGCAAGGGTACCGGCGGCGACATTATCCATACCCCCAACCCCGCTCAATAACTGCTGCCACACTGCGGGGTCTGACTCTGCCACCGAGACAAATCCCGACGCAGGATACACCGTCGCGGACACGGTGAGGTCATCGATCTCGTACCGGGCCATAAACACCCTTGATAGGCCCGCGGGATCCGGATCGCCGTTTTCATCAACTGCCGTCTGCGCTCTCGCGCGGTCCATCACGGCAAGTCGTGCGATACCCTTACCCAGCGCAAACGCCTGCGCCTCTCCCAGTCGCGAGGAGGCCAGGCCGATTTCTTCTCGGGCCAACGCCAGCGCACCACCTACCGTGATGCTCATGGCGGCAACAAGCCACATCACCAGCACCATTGCGACACCCCGTTCTTTACTACAGCCGCTCACTGCACCATCTCGTAATCGTCGAAAGCCACGATCAGCGGCGGCCAGCTCATACCCTCAAGCTCCCACTCCAGCTGCACTCCCGGTGGTAACTCGTCGTTCAGTGCCTCGTCGTCGTCATTGTAGCCGTTGCGACTCGGCGCCCTGATCGCCTCAACCTGAAACCGTCTAACATTTTCTAGCAATACCTGAGAGGGAATCACATCCCCCCACGCCGGATCGGTGCGCGCTTTTTCGGCCGTCTCCGAATCGGGAATCGCGAAATCGAGCATAATTGTGTCGCCAGCGCGTCGCAGGCGGAGCCAAGTCACGCCACCCGCCGCGCCCACGCGATCAATGGGCGCCAGCCAACTGATTTCACTGTCCGAAAGATGGAGCGCACCCCGATGTGGCGAGTAGGCCTCGCGCAAAACATGCCGTAAAAAGTAGGTCACTTCCCGAAGCCGCGCCGTGCGATCGGCGGACTGCTCAACCGCAGTATAAGTGGTGGCGAAAGTCCGCAGCGATGCTGAAAGCGCCAGCATCAGCAGCGAGAGAACAACCGTAGAGATCATCACTTCCACCAGCGTCATGCCTGCTTCACGACGCATCGCCGGCACCCTCACTCAGTCGACCTATCGTGCTCAGACTGACGGTGCGCAGCTGACTATCGCCGGACCAACTGACCACGATGCGTATCCAGCCAATACCCGATTGCTCGCGCTCCGGAATCAACTCCACCCAGCGCTCCCATTCGTAGTCACCGTAGCGCCCGCGCTGCGTCATACCCACATCGGGGCGGCTGATCACAAAGGCGTCTAGCTCAGATTCGGCCAGCGTCGTCGCAATCGCATACTCTGCTGACACCCGTGCATTGCGCGTGGCACCCAAGGCTGCCTGATACAGCGCGCCCAACGCCAACCCCAGAATGACCAGCGCCGCGAGCATCTCCACCAGAGAGAAGCCGCGTTGTTTGTGCGCTTCCAGGTATACGGGTGCCGATGCGCGCACCGTTCTATGAACGCGCGGCTTCATCGCATGGACGTTTGGGTGACGTCACCCATCAGCCATCCCACCCGCACCAATGTGCCGCCGCCGCCCGGCCCGCCAATCTCGATGTCACCGCCGGTAGAGCCGCCGAAGGGATAAAAGCGAATCGCAGCAACATCAGACCCAGGACTGACTTCCGCTGCACTGGTCACCGCCAGGGAGATAGATCCAGGGAGCTCCTGCAAACCAATTCGGCCGCCGCTGACCTCCAGCGCCTTTAGCTCCGGGTAAATCAAAAGGTCCACGGGCTCGCCGGTGCGCGCGGATTGCCTGCGGGCACTCTGGGCTGCCGTCATCACGTCCCTGACTGCGCCCCGATAGGCCAGCGACTCCGACAAAGCACCCATGTTGGGGAGTGCGATGGCAAATAGCAGGCCCGCGATCACCATCACCAGCGTGATTTCGATCAAGGTAAAGCCGCCTGAGCGATGCATAATGGAGCCGGCCGTTAACCGGTCACGTCGGCGTCTTCACCCGAGCCGCCGCTGCGGCCATCCGCCCCGTAAGAAATGATTTCCGGCACGCCGCCCGAATAGCGGTACTCGTAGGGGTTACCCCAGGGGTCATCTGGGAGCTCACCTTTCTTTAAGTAAGGCCCATTCCACCCCGTTGCGCCCGAGGGCTGGCGTACCAGCGCATTCAAGCCCTGCTCGCTACCAGGGAATTTACCCACATCAAGCTTATAGAGCTCCAGCGCCTGCTCCAAATCGCTGATCTGGATCGCCGCGGATTTGGATTTAGCGCCGCCGAGCTGATTCAGTACCTGAGGCCCAACCAGTGCCGCCAGCATCCCGAGGATCGCTAGTACCACCAACAGTTCAACCAGGGTGAAGCCCTTCATGTTTTGGCTGCGCCGCGTTTGTCGCGCTCTGCCCATTGTTTCTCCCTCTTTGTCTATGAGATTCGGTCTACTCCGGTGTCGCCAGCGCATCGGGTAAGTCATCAGAATGCCATGGTATTCACGGACAGAATGCCCATCAAAATACCCATAATGATAATGGCTATAAGCCCGCCCATACACAGTATCAACGCGGGCTCCAACAGCGTTAGGGCGCGTTTCACGTCGGCCTCTACCTCCGCCTCATAAACCTGTGCCAACTCAAGCAGCATCGCATCCAGCTTCCCGGACTCCTCACCCACCAGCACCATCTGCACCGCCAGAGGAGAGAACATCTCGGGCCGCATGGCTTTGGAGAGGCGTTCACCGCGCTTGATAGCCGGCGCCAAATCATCAAGGTGTTGCCGCAGAACGGTATTAGCCACCGTGCCACTGGCAATGTCTGCTGCCTTCAGAATAGCGACGCCGTTGCCCAGCAAGGTGCCCATGGTGCGTGCAAAGCGCGAGACCTCAAACTTACGAATCAAGGGGCCGGCCAGTGGCGCCTTCAGGGCGCGCACATCTAGCCAGGTTCGCCCCCCCGGCGTGGCCAGCCAGCGCCTGACTAGGGTCACAACCACCCCGATCACAATCGCCATCAACCACCACCATCCCGCCACCAGATCGCCTAGAGAGATAATTATGGCTGTCAACATGGGCAGACCATCACCCATCTCTTCGAACAGCGACTCAAACTCAGGCACGACATAACCCAGCATGATCGCCACCGACAGGCTCGCTACCACCGCGAGAATGGCCGGGTACACCATGGCTGACACGATCGTCGATCGCACTGCACGACTGCGTTCAAGGTAGCTCGCCAGTTCCGTGAGCACCCCTGCGAGGTTACCGCTTGCCTCACCTGAGCGGACCATGCTGATGTAGAAGCCGCTGAAAACGCTATCGAGATTTTCAAGACCCGCGGTCAGAGAACGGCCAGATTTTAACGTAGCGAGGATTTCTTCCATCACAGCCCGGTGTGCCCCGAAAGGCGCGGAATCGATCTGTACCTTCATGGCGCGATCAAGCGGCAAACCTGCCTGCAGCAGAATACCCAGCTCGGAGGTGAATCGAAGCACCTGCTCGGGGGTGACCCGCTCAATTTTAGCGCCGATACCCGGCAGGGAAAGTCCTTTTCCGGCGCTGCCAGCACTACCGCCTGCGGGCGCGTACAACGCCGAGCTGCCGGCGGGCTTCAAAACTATCGGCGTGAGCCCGCGGGCACGTAGCGCGCGGGCTGCACTTTGCAAGTCAGCCGCAGATTCAACACCTCGCTGCACACTGCCCGATCGATCAGAGGCACGATATTCAAAAGCGGCCATTGCCAGGTCTCCACGGCCCTCAGTCGAGGTCCAGCTCCGCCTGGTCCTGAGTCACACGCAACACCTCATCGATGGAGGTTTGCCCGGCCAACACCTTTCGCATGCCATCCTCATACAGCGTCGCCATACCTTTAGCGCGGGCGACTTCCCGAAGCTGATTGGCATCAGAACCATCGAGAATCGCACGCTGAATTTCGTCATCGATCAAAAAGAGTTCGTGAATCGCAGACCGCCCGGAGTAGCCCGATCCCTTGCATTGGTCGCACCCCACCGCCTCATAAACCTCGGCATCGTTGGGCACTTCCCCGGTCATACCTAAGCGCGTCATTTGTTCGGCGTCGAGCCGCGCCGGCCTTTTGCACGCGGGGCAGAGCTTACGCAACAAGCGCTGCGCCAACACACCATTGACCGCCGCCGTGATCAAGAAGCGTTCCACACCCATATCCACCAGCCGGGTAATCGCGCCCGCAGCCGTGTTGGTGTGCAGTGTGGACAGCACTAGATGACCCGTCAGCGCCGCCTGTACCGAGATCTGCGCGGTCTCGGTATCCCGCATCTCACCGATCATGATGATGTCGGGGTCTTGCCTGAGAATGGAGCGGAGCGCGCGGGCAAAGGTCAAGTCGATCTGGGACTGCACCGGAATCTGGTTAATGCCCTCAAGCTGGTATTCGACCGGGTCCTCCACCGTAATGATCTTTAGCGAGTCAGAGTCGAGATTGGACATCGAGGCATAGAGGGTTGTGGTCTTGCCAGAGCCGGTCGGACCTGTAAGCAGCAATACCCCGTGCGGTCGATTCAGCAGCCCAAGGTAGCGCTTAAGAATATCGGGACTAAACCCCATGTCTTCGATATCAAGCCGAACGCTTTGACGGTCCAGCACTCGCATCACCACACACTCACCATGAACCGTGGGCAGAGACGATACCCTGAGGTCCAGCTCGTGACCCTTTACACGCATCATGATGCGGCCGTCCTGGGGAAAGCGGCGCTCGGCAATATTTAAATTTGCAAGCAGCTTAATGCGCGAGATCACCGCAGCGGAGAGCCGTTCGTCTACCTTAGTGGCGCCATCCTGGAGCACACCGTCAACGCGGTAGCGGATGCGGAGCCCCTCGTCGATCGATTCGAGGTGGATGTCGGACGCGCCTAAATCCAGTGAACGCTGAATCAGCTGGTTCACCAGCTGAATGACCGGCGTTTCACTGGCAAGATCTTTGAGATGCTCGACAAATTCGGCGTCGTTAACGGCGGATGGGCCGGGGCTATCAAGTTCGTCCACCTGATCGCCCTGGACATAAAGCTCGAGCGCCGCTTCTATGTCACCTGCTACCCCGAGCTGAAGCTCTATTTGCTTGCCAGTGGCCAGCTGCAGCGCTTTCCTGACGAAATCATCCTGAGGTTTTAGCGCCGCGAATGTAATGCTACTCCCTGTCGAGGACAGCGGAACCACATCATTGTAAAGCAGAAACTGCTCACGCAGGCCCTCTACAATGACAGGCGCCTCCGGATAAACAGATTTTTCGGCCACGGGCAGGCCCAGCTCTTCGCTAAGATATTTGACCACGTTTGACTCAGCGACGAGACCCAGGCGCACGAGTGCCTCCCCCAACATACAACCCATTTCGCGCTTGGCGAGCCGCGCCCGCTCGAGGTCACGATCGCTGAGGAGGCCCGCAGAGACTAGTCGCTCCCCCATCGGCATGGCGTTGACGTTCTGTACGTTGAGCTCCTGCGTCACCATAACTATCCTGTAGGGCCTTGTCTTAGGGGGCGTTGGATTGACGGACTGAGATCTAACCTTATTCCTGAAGTATCGGCTGGCCGTTCCGCACTTTAACATCGCATCCGCACGCGCTCGGATCAGTGAGGGGTAGTTCTGACATCTACTGTTACACAGTTATCTAACTTTGTTGGGTTGAATTCACTGCGCCCTCATCAGTAAGCTTCGCCGAAACCCGTTTCCTTGATTGGTATACGCCAAAATATCCCCGACACCATACGGCTCTGATCACCATGCAACAGCGCAATGTGCTCCTGCACTATCACATTTTCAAGAACGCGGGCACGACATTTGAGCGAGTGTTAGATGAGAACTACGGCGATGGCCACATCACCTTTGACGGTCCTTTCTCCTTCTCAGTGATTAATCAAGACCAGCTCAGCACGATTATTCAGAGGCACCCCAACGCGATAGCCTGCTCTTCCCATCAGATTCATTTGCCGCCGCCCTCAGCAACACAATTTAGGCCCATCCCGGTGGTTTTTATTCGCAACCCGTTGTTGCGTATACGATCGGTGTTTCTGTTCGGCGAGCGCAGCGCGGAAAAAGTGCTCGAGACGGTGAAACGGCCGGACCCTCTAGCAGGACTTGAAGAGTGGATAACCCAAAAACTCTCGGAAAATCTTTTGCAAGTCTCCAACCTGCAGACCAGCATGCTGAGTCGCTGCTACAACCTGCCGCCAAAACTGGAGGGGCGGGACGGACGCGCGCATCTTGACCTACAGCTTGCAATCAATCACCTCAGCTTGGTGCCTTGCTTGGGCCGGGTGGAGTACTTTGATATCGATGTATCTAGTTTCACTGAGACGCTTTCTAGGTTCGACATACCCTTTGTCTATACAAAGCGACGTGCCGAGAACGTTAGCTCACCAGATTTTCAAAACACCGTTGAGGAACAGCTTCGGTCAATGGAGCAGAGTCTCTCCCCTGAAACATGGGAAAAGCTACATTGGCTGAACCACCAAGACCTCGCGCTTTACGAGATCGCGCACGAGATGGTGGAAAAGCGGCTAACCAGCGGTTTCGAAATTCCTCTCATCTAGCCAAGGCGCCAAAGCATGCCGCAACGCTTCCTCAGCGACCTCAGGGGTAAAGCGACCCACGAGCGATGCGGCCCCTCTTTCTGACAGGGCCTGCCATAGCTCACGGTTGTTACACACGTTGGCAACAGAATCTGCAAAACACTCAGGCGTCTCTGCGACCATGACCTCTCGTTCATGAGTCAAACCCATCCCCTCGAAAGCGTCAGGAGACCCCACAACAGGGAGCCCATAACTCAGCGCTTGATTGACCTTTCCTTTGACCCCGGCCCCGTATCTGAGCGGCGCAATCGCTAGTTTGCAAGACTCATAGTAAGGCGTCAGATCCTCCACAAACCCCAGCATCTTAAGTCCTTTGGACTCTCCGATTTTTTTCAGTCGATCGGGCATGCGGCTACCGATAATGTAGGTCTCCAAATCGGGACAGAGCTCAGTCAGCAGTGGCCAAATCTCGTTCGCGTAATATTCCACCGCGTCGACATTTGGAGGGTGCTGGAAGCCACCCACAAACATCAATCCACTGCGGCCGTCAAAGCCGGGCCTGTTATGACCAACCTCATGAATGTTGCTGATTACTGCGACCTTAGCATCGGGCTGCTCGTCGGCCAGCTCCGACACTTCGGCTTCGCTCACTACGATCGTCAAGTCAGACTGCGAGATCACCTCCATTTCTTCACGAAAGGCTAGCACCGCGCTATCCGCAGTGCTTTTTTTGCCATCCAGCTCAAATTGGCGCCGCAGTCGCAGGTAATGTAAGTCAATTGTGTCAAACCAGATTTTTG
>CAXEVD010000042.1:0-8650 GCA_963999395.1 uncultured Halieaceae bacterium | reverse complement strand
ATTTCTGAGATCTAGTTGATAAAGCGCCTCCTTCCCCAGTTGTTATTGCTTTATTGCTGGCGACTCTAGCATTTAGCCAGCTGCTGTACCGTCAATTTCCTGATAATAGGCCATTAGAATCTCAGCCACCTCAGGGCGCGAGAACTCTGGGGGAGGCGCAATGCCCTGACCCAACATCTCGCGCACCTTGGTGCCGGAAAGTAGCACGAAGTCCTCAGGACTGTGATCAGGCGCATCGCGCATCATCACCACGCGACCGAGCTTCTTACTGAAAGCGGTGTGGTCGGCGCGGTAGATTTCTAATGCCAGTGCGCCTTCGGGTACTTCGTCGTCGAAGATGGTTTGTGCGTCAAAGCCACCGTAGTAGCTCCCCACGCCCGCGTGGTCGCGGCCCACGATCAGGTGGGTGCAGCCTGCGTTCTGGCGGAATACCGCATGGAGTACTGCTTCGCGGGGTCCGGCATAGAGCATGTCAAAGCCGTAGCCGGTTACCATCACGCTATTGGGCGGGAAGTACAGGTCGACCATCTTGCGAATCGAGGCATCGCGCACGTCGGCGGGGATGTCACCGGGTTTCAGCTTGCCCAGAAGCATGTGAATCAGCACACCGTCTGCAGAACGATCTTCCATTGCCATATGGCACAGCTCTTCGTGGGCGCGGTGCATAGGGTTGCGGGTTTGGAAGGCCACCACGCGCTCCCAGCCACGCTCGGCGATCTCGCTGCGAATTGCCATTGCGGTGCGGAAGGTATCGGGGAAGTCCTCCTCAAAGTAGGAGTAATTGAGCACTTCGATCGGACCTGAGATCACCGTGCGACCCTGTGCGGTAAAAGCCGCTACACCGGGGTGCTCGGGGTCATCGGTGCGGAAGACTTTATCGAGAATGGTCGCTACATCGTCATCCGAGAGGGTCTCAATGGCCTCAACCGTCATTACCGCGAGCAGGGGTTGGCCTTCGCGGTTGGGGTCGGTGAGCGCGAGGCGCTGGCCTGCCTCTACCGGGCAGCTCTCTGCCAGATTAACGACCGGCACGGGCCAGAACAGACCGTCGGTGGTGCGCATGTTTTCTGCCACCGAGAGCGCGTCGGCGTGATTCATGTAGCCGGTTAAGGGCGTGAAGTAGCCCGCGCCCATCATCACCGCGTTGGCCGCAGCAGCAGAGCTCATCACAAGTGAGGGGAGGGTCAGCGCTTCGGCTTCGAGTTCGCCGCGCCGCGCGTCATCAACAATCAGAGGGCGCAGTTCGTCCGCGCCGTGGGGTGCAATCAATGCCATGTTATCTCTCGTTTGAAGGGCGCTATCAGGCGGCTGCCGGAATCAGCCCTTGCTTTTCTAGTAGATCGAGCAGGTGCTCAACTTCTTCTCCCAGCGACTGCTGGTCGGTATGCAAATGCACCTCCGGTGCTTCAGGCGCTTCGTAGGGGTCATCGATACCGGTGAAATTCTTGATCTCTCCCGCGCGGGCTTTTTTATACAGCCCCTTGGGGTCGCGCTGCTCCGCTGCTTCGAGGCTGCAGTCCACGAACACTTCGATAAACGGCATGTTGTCGGCTTCGTGCAGCTCGCGCACGATCTGTCGATCCACCAGATACGGGCTGATGAAGCTGCTCAGCACAATCACGCCGCCATCGACAAACAGTTTGGAAACCTCACCTACACGCCGAATGTTCTCGGCGCGGTCCTCGGCGCTAAAGCCCAGGTTCTTATTGATGCCCAGACGGATGTTGTCGCCATCAAGCCGGTATACCAGTACGCCGCGCTGATAAAGCGCTTGCTCAAGCCCTACCGCGATGGTGCTCTTGCCGGAACCCGACAGCCCGGTAAACCACAGGGTTGCTCCGCCGTGACCCAGTAACTGGGCGCGCTCGGGACGATTTATCTCACCGCCGTGCCAGTGCACGTTGGTGGCTTTTTGCTCACTCATGGGGGTGGTCCTCGCTAGGGAGGCGGAATTCTACGCGGTGGGTGCGGCACAGAAAAGGGCCGGGGCACTGCGAAGCGCAATGGTTTACAGCGGCCAGACCAGCAAAATCATTGGGATCGCGGTGGCCACTACCAGAATCTCCAGCGGCAACCCCATGCGCCAGTAATCGCCAAAGCCGTAGCCGCCCGGGCCCATGATGAGGGTGTTGTTCTTATGGCCAATGGGCGTCAAAAACGCGCAGGAGGCGGCCACTGCAACCGCCATGAGAAAAGGATCCGGACTCACCTGTAGTCGCTCTGCCACGTCGAGGGCAATGGGTGCGGCAATCAGCGCAAACAAAATTCCCTGATCAGTGGTCACGTGGACGCTCGTTAGTCAGCAGCGGTGACCTGCCGCTCAAGCTCTTCATGAAAATGGCTTACGCGGCACTCGATCTCGTTAAGCCAGCAACCCTGAAAACCCTCGGAGTGCATGCCCTGTTGAGCGTGTGCCAGTAGCGACAGGTCCTGGTCGATGGTGTCGGTCATTGTGGCTCTACCAGCAATCACATCGGAGTAGTCAAAAGACTCCCAATCGGGTCGACCGTTCTTGCCCGCGCTCTCGCTGCGCTTTTCCTTGAGGTTGTCGGTGCCCTCGAGAAAGCGCTGCTCTTCACTGTTGGGGAAGCGCTCAAAAGAGAGCTTGTCCAGGTAGCACAGGTTGGGATCGGTGGCGTGGGGCCGCAGGCGCATCAACCACAGCATCTCGGGTTGATAGGTGAGGATGGAATTCGGGAACACGTTGGTCTGAATCACATCGGTGAGTTCTTGATCCGTAAAGTTGCCGTAGTAGGGCTCGGTTTTTTCGAGCTCGCGCTTGGCGACCCGAATCGCCGCCTGAATCTCATCGACCTTGCCCTCGTACTGCGTGGGGTCGAGGCCGAAGGCCTCTAGCTGCATGGTTAAAAGATCGGTGGGCTTGTCTGGTGTTGAGAACAGCGAGTCGGTGGTGGCGCCGGGCACCCAAACGCGGGTATGGCCGCCTTCGTAGCACTCGCTCAGTGATTCGGTGCAATCGACAAACCGCCGGTGCTGGGGGTGCAGGTAGTGCACGTGGTAGAGCTCGCTGAAGTTATCAAGCACCGCCTTCCAGTTGCAGTTGATCGACACGGTCTGATCCTGCACCAGCGTGAGGTTGCCAAACTCGTAGTGCTCCATGATCGGCAGCATGTCTTTTAAAAAGACAGTGAGCGGTTCGGCGTCGCTGTCGAGGTTAATCCAGTAAAAGCCCAGCGCTTCTTCGCAGCGCACCTTGGGCAGGCAAATGGTTTGCTCGGGTAGACCCTCCTGAAAACCTTCCTGATGCGGGGCATAGATCAGGTCGCCGTCAGTACCGTATCGCCAGCTGTGATAAGGGCAGCGGAAATTCTCGGTATTGCCGGCATGATCATCAACGAGCCGCACCCCGCGGTGCTGGCACACGTTGTAAAAGGCCTGCACGGAACCTGCGCCATTGCAGGTTAGCAGAATGCTCTCGGGGCCCAGATCAAAGACCACGTAGTCACCGGGGTCTGTGAGGTCCGACACATGCACCGCGGCGATCCAGCTTTTGGCCCACACAGCCTGCCACTCACGGGCGTACCAGTCGGTACTGATATAGCGCTCTTTGGAGAAGTTTTTAATCTGCCCGCTGTAGGCCTCGCGGCCCTGCTGGTTGAGCGGCTGTTTGGCGTTCATACCTGTGCCTCGGTGTCTTGTTCGTCTCA
The DNA here is from genome assembly GCA_963999395.1 of uncultured Halieaceae bacterium. GTDB lineage: Bacteria > Pseudomonadota > Gammaproteobacteria > Pseudomonadales > Halieaceae > Luminiphilus. The sequence goes on along the minus strand of CAXEVD010000042.1, from coordinate 4,982 downwards.
GTCAGTCACTGAGCAGGGTGGTGAACTGCTGCTCCAGCGTCGCCACCCCCGCCCCCACCAGAGACTCTACTGCAAGCGCGGCCTCATCGGGAAATATCGCGGTTCTGCCCTCGCACAGGCCGCTCACGATGGTGGCGGCGCTCTCCATGGCATCGGCCAGTGGTGCGGTGCTGCCGGCGGTCATATCGGTGGCAGTTGGGCCCGGGTACACCCCGACACACTGCATCTTGGGATGCTTGAGTCGCAGTCCCTGGGTTGCGGCGTGCAGCGCGGCCTTACTCGTGCAGTAGCCCTCGCAGCCGGGCACGCTGGCGAAGGCCGCCATTGAAATCATGTTCACGATCATGGGTTGGCTGCTCGCCTGAAGCATAGGTAGTAGCGTATCGATGAGTCGCAAGGGGTGGTGCAGGTGCAGGTCCATCATGGCCTCAAGATTGGCTGTTTCCTCAGCGGCGTCTGCCGCGGTGGGAATCAGGATGCCGGCGTTGTTGATCAGTACGTCAAGTTCGCCGATCGATGACGCCGCAGCTGCCACAGATTCCTCATCCGCAATATTGAGCTGGCACCAGTGGATGCGCGGGTCCTCGAAATCACCTGGGGTCGTGCGATAGCCCGCGTGGATTATTTTCGGCGAGTACTGCAAGATCGTCTTGCAGAGCGCAGCCCCCAAACCGCGGTTAGCGCCGGTGATAAGTACCGAGCGATCTTTGAGATCAAACCGTGGCAGGGTGGGGGCCATAGGCAGGAGTCATAAACAATAAAAAGTGAGGCTTAAATGAAACAGTTTGCGAGCGGACATGCAATGCAGAGCGCGTGGGTGGTCGATGACCTCGACGCGGCGGTGGATGCTTGGCTCAAGGTGGGCATTGGCCCGTTCTTTTTTGTGGAGTACACCCCAGATCTGTTTGAAGAGAGCACCTATCGGGGCAACCCTAGCCCGATCTCGATGAAGATTGCCCTCGCACAGGCCGGCGACATGCAGATCGAACTCATCGAGCCCACGGGTGAGCAGGCCAATATCTACCGCGACACGGTGCCTGAGGGCAAAACCGCGTTTCATCATCTCTGCTACTGGACTGATGACATCGACGGCGAGATATCGAGCCTCGTTGAGCAGGGCTATGAAGTGGCGGCCACCGGCGTGGTGGCGGGCAGTGGGGCAACCTTTGCCTACGTCGACACCAGCCCGGTGCTGGGTCACATGACAGAGCTGCTGACCTACTCAGACGACATCAAAGGGCTCTTTGACATGGTGGCGGCGGCTTCGATCGAGTGGGACGGCAGCGACCCCAAGCGACCGCTGGGTTAGGAGGCAACCATGGCCTACACACCCGAACAGCTCTCCGATATGCAGTGTATCCGCGATGCCGCATTACGTTACTGCCGCGGCGTGGACCGCCTCGACGTGGAACTCATGAAATCAGCCTACTGGGAGGGCGCCACCGATGACCACGGCGTGTTTGTGGGCGACGCCTGGGAATTTTGCGAGATGTGTATGGAGGCGCACCTGCCTTGGCGCAGCACGAATCACTGCATTTTGAATCACGCCATTGAGCTGATCGATGATCACACCGCGACCGGCGAGATTTACAACGTGACCTATCTTTTTCAGGATGCCGAGCCGGTGCTCGACCTGTGGGTGGGGCGCTACCTCGACAAGTACGAGAAGCGGGGCGATGAGTGGCGCATCATTGAGCGGGTCTGCGTGCACGAAGGTACGCATTCAGCGCCGGTGAATGCCATGGAATTTGATACCAGCAATTTCCGCCAGGGGAGTTTTGATCGTCCCTCCTCAGGACGACCCATCGGGCCGTGAGAGGGTCGCATAGCAACCCATGCTGCACACTTTTCGCTTGCGATGAACACACGCCATGGGTGCGGCTGCCCCATAGCGTTACGTTCAGCTCTGGGCACAAACTCAAACGCAAGTTCAAACTTTTGATAGGCGCTAAATGTCGCTCCCTTCTGAAGGCGGAGCGACATATAGCGACCGTCGCATTCGGTGCGCTGTGCTTAACCGCTTCACCGGCTTTGCTGGCTGATACGCTGATTATTAACGCCCGCATTATTGATGGCACGGGATCCGGTGCCGTAGTCGGTAGCGTGCGCCTTAGGGATGACCGCATTACAGCGGTGGGCGAGCTCACGTCAAACGAAAGCGATGACGTCATCGATGCGGGTGGCTTGGTACTGGCTCCCGGCTTTATCGATACCCACAGTCATTCAGATCGTCTGATTCTCACCGAGCGCGACGCGCTGGCTAAAATCGCCCAGGGGATTACCACCGCGGTGGTGGGGCAGGATGGTGACGCGCCGTACCCGCTAGCCGATTTCTTTGGAGCACTGGAGGCGACACCCCCCAAGGTCAACATTGCTGCCTACGCCGGCCACAACACGCTGCGCGATGAGGTGATGGGTTCGGATTTCAGGCGCGCGGCGAACGATGACGAAATAAAAGCGATGTCTGCGCTGCTCGAGGGGGAGCTTGCCGCAGGTGCACTGGGACTCTCTACTGGCTTGGAATACGAGCCCGGTATTCACAGCGAGACCCGCGAGGTGGTGCAGTTAGCGCAGCTGACCGCTGACGCGGGTGGTCGCTATATCAGTCACATCAGAAGCGAGGACCGTTGGTTCGACGATGCGCTGGAGGAAATTATTCAAATTGGCCGAGCGACTGGCATGCCGGTGCAGATATCACATCTCAAACTGGCAATGGCCTCGCAATGGGGCCGAGCTCCTTGGGTTATTGAGCGTCTCAATGCGGCGCGACAGGAGGGCATCGATCTCACCGCCGATATCTACCCCTATACCTATTGGCAGTCCCATATGATGGTGTTGTTGCCCGAGCGGGACCCGCTTGACCTGGACGCGATCGACTTTGTGATGGCCGAGCTCGCGCCTCCTGACGGCATTATCTTCACGCATTTTCCAGCTGAGCCTGATTACGTGGGCATGACGCTTACCGAGGTTGCCGCCGCCCGCGATCAGCGTCCTGCAGAAGCTTTTTCTGCACTGGCACAGATGTCGATTGCGCACGAGGACGCGACCGGCGAGATGGGAGACATGATGATAGGTACCAGCATGCGCGACGATGACATCGCCGCTTTTATCGCGTGGCCTCACACCAATATCTGCACTGACGGCAGCCTGCGTGACCGTCACCCTCGGGGCGCGGGGAGCTTTCCCCGCGTGTTGGCGCGCTATGTGCGCGAGCAGGGTGTGCTGAGCCTGGAAAGTGCGATTCATCACATGACAGGCCTGTCGGCGCAGCACATGGGCTTTGTCGAACGGGGCGTAATTGCGCCGGGCATGATGGCCGACTTGGTGCTCTTCAATCCCAACACCGTGAGGGATCGGGCGACCACCAGCGAGCCTTTTGCACCCTCCAAGGGCATCCACAGCGTATGGGTGGCGGGGGAACGGGTGTTACACGAAGGCGGGGTGAGCAAAACCTTTCCAGGGCGCGTGATTCGCCGAGCCAACGCACAGTAATGACCGAACTGCCGCTGCCGCATCTGTTGTTTTTGGGGGATGTCACCAACCCCCTCGATGCGAAAACCGCGATGGGTTTGCGCGACTGGCGGCCCGAGCGCTGCATTGGACAATACCGCTTACCCGGTTGCGCTGTAGATCTTGGCTTGCCCGAGATGGATTTCAGAGAGGCGGCAACCGCGGGCGCTCGAAGCGTGGTCATTGGCGTGGCGCCCTCGGGTGGTGTACTGAAGGCTGAGTGGGTGTCTGTGCTGTCTGAGGCGATTAGGTCGGGACTCTCTTTGGTCAGCGGTTTACATTGCAAGTTGAGTGAAGAGTCAGAGTTCGTTGAAGCCGCTGCGGCGTCGGGGCAGCAACTCATTGATATTCGGGTGCCACCTGCATCGATCTCGATCGCCACAGGGCGGCAACGGTCAGGCAAGCGACTATTAATGGTGGGCACTGATTGCTGTGTGGGAAAAAAATATTCTGCGCTCTCACTTCACAAGGCATTGCAGGAGCGGGGGATCTCCGCCACGTTCAGAGCCACGGGCCAGACCGGTATTTTGATCGCAGGCGGGGGCATCCCGATGGATGCGGTGGTGTCGGATTTTCTCTCGGGCGCCGCGGAAACGCTCACTCCTGATGCCGCATCTGATCACTGGGATGTCATTGAAGGTCAGGGGTCTTTGTTTCACCCGGCGTATGCCGCAGTTACCCTCGGATTGCTTCATGGCAGCCAGCCTGATGCCATGGTTCTGTGTCATGGGTCGGGTCGAACGTCGATCGACGAGTACGAGGACTATCCCGTGCCTGATTTGCGCGAGTGTGTCACTCAGTATGAACAGGCTGCTAGGGTCACCAACAGGGTATCGAGTATTGTCGGCATTAGCCTGAATACTCAGGGCCTAAGTGATGACGAAGCGCTTAGTGCCTGCAGAGACGCCAGCACTTTAACGGGTCTGCCTTGTGTCGACCCCATGCGCCATGCGCTTGACCCCATTATCTATGCGCTGCCTTAGCGTGCTTCCTTCCGTGGCGCTTGAGATTGCGGCAGAGAGCATGCGCAACGGGGCTCTTGTTAAAGTGTCGACACGATGAAACTCACCCTGACGCCGCAGCGCTGGGACATGGTCGCGCCCTTTGTCACGGCGGGAGAGACCGTCAACCACATTGATGTGTTGCACGTTATGCTCGAGCACGAGGGTCTCGAGGGCCGAGCCGAAACCATGGGCGTGGACTACTTTGGTGAGACTGTTGCGAGCCTGCAGGCCGAGCTCTCAGCGCTAAATCCCTTGGCGATCGAGCATTTAGACCGAGAGGCAGTGCACACCTTGCTACCGCCCGGCGGCAGCCGCAATGGTCTCGACTGCGCGCTGTGGGATTTACAGGCCAAACAGACCGCAGGTGGGATCAGCGCGCTGACAGGTATCACCCTGACGCCACTGAACACACTGTTTACCTTGTCACTTGATGACCCCGACGCCATGGCGCGACGAGCCCATGAAGTC
>CAXEVD010000041.1:0-8682 GCA_963999395.1 uncultured Halieaceae bacterium | reverse complement strand
TATGGACCGCGCAGACCTACCTGACGGTATTTACGAGCGTGCCAAGAACTTCAAGATTCGCGGCTCATCCGGAAAGGTCAACATCGCCCTCTCGGGCATGCCCAAATTCACCCATGTACCTGACAATCGCTACATCAATCGTGGCGGGCAGGGTTTTACGGGTTCCATGGAAACGATGGAGCGCGCGTACGACTGCTGGAAGCGCGGTCGGTGGTCAGATGATCCGTTCATAGAGGCAGTGATTCCCTCGGCCTGGGATCCCACTGTAGCGCCACCGGGTTGTCATTGGATGTCGACATTTATCCAGTACTGCCCGCCAAAGCTGGCAGATGGCGAGTGGACGCCCGAGAAGCGCGACGCCTTTGGTGCCACCGTCATCGACAAAATTGAACGCTACGCGCCAGGATTCAAGGATCTTGTTGTGCACGCCGAAGTGAGAACACCTCATGAAATCGAGAACGAGATTGGCCTTACCGAGGGCAATATCTTTCAGGGCGAGCTCACAATAGATCAGCTGCTCTTCAATCGACCATTCCCCGGTTATGGGCAGTACCGGATGCCGCTAAAGAAGATGTACATGTGCGGCTCTTCTACCCACCCCGGTGGCGGCGTCTCATCAGCGTGTGGCGCCAATGCGGCGCGGGAAATTCTGCGTGACTTACGTAAACCCAATACGGTGCCTGAGGACGACTTCTATGACGAATAGGACCGATATCCTCAGAAACGACACCACTGACCCATTCGCGGGAGAGCGCCTTAAGGTCTCCTACTTTCACGACCGGGAGAAGGTGCTGAACCTTCGGGATGCGTGGTCGTCATGGAACGGGTTTAAGTTTGCTGACTATTACTATGATGTCGATTACGAGTATTTCTGCATTCGCAACACTTGCGGTACCTATGACATCTGTCCGATGCAGAAATATTTGGTTGAGGGTGAAGACGCCCTGCCGATGCTCAATCGTATGGTGACCCGCGATTTAACCAAGCTCAGGGACAATCGCGTGACCTACGTTGCGTGGTGTACTGACTCGGGCAGATTGATTGACGATGGCACGGTGTTCCGTCTTGGTGAGAACCGCTATCTGCTGACCTGTGGCAGTCCCTGCTTGGCTTGGCTTCGCAAAAGTGCCTTTGGATTTGCCAACGTCGAGGTCACAGATGCGACAGAGGATTGGGCGGCCCTGTCGCTACAAGGCCCCACCAGTTTCGCCGTGTTGCAGCGGATGGGTCTCGATGGGGTTGCTGCCCTTAAACCCTTCGACATTGGTCATTTCCCCTTTATGGGCGGCACACTCATGGTATCTCGCACGGGATTTACCGGCGACTTGGGTTACGAGCTATGGATTGACCCGGAGTTGGCTTTGCAGTTCTGGGATGCCTTGTATGCTGCGGGCGCCGACTTTGGTATCCAGCCATATGGCGAATCAGCCACGAACATGGCGCGCCTTGAAGCGGGATTCATCATGCCTTACATGGAATTTAATGAGGCGCTCAAAACGGTCAATTTTGAGTACGATCAGACGCCGTTTGAGTTGGATCTCGGATGGCTGGTGGATTTTAAAAAACCACACTTCAACGGACGAGCGGCGTTATTGGAACAAAAGCGCAACGGTCCCAAAGTGCTTCTCACGAAGTTGAATATCGAAGGCAATAAGCCGGCTGAGGAGTCGATGTTGTATAGCGATGAGAATTGCTCATGCGAGATTGGCTATGTGACTTCGGCAATGTGGTCGCCAGCGGTCAAGGCCAACATCGCATTGGCGATGATTGATACTGCTGCGCTGAAGGGTGAGATCTGGGCAGAAATTTATTACCAGCGCGAGTTGCGACACCACCATAAGGTGGCGCGGTGCACTATTCAGAGCAAGCCTTTCTGGTCTCCAGACCGGGCAAGACTCACCCCTCCAGGGCTGGTCTAATTCAGTAGCAAGGCAACCTACGTTATTCAGTTGGAACCGCTGGTTTCCCCAGCAGCAGGTATTGTCGACTGAGCGATATCTTTGCGCCATTGAGAGAGGTTCATGCCGATTGCCATGAAGCCAAGAATCCAGAGTGCTTCGTCCCAGGCAAATATCCAATGTCCGCGATGAGCCCAATAGGCGGCGAGGCACCATAGGATGCCGTAGAGCACACCCTTAGTCGTCGTTGCGAAGGAAAGAAGTCGACTGCTGCTGATGCCGCGATCCTGCAATCGGATTCGGAGTTCTATCAAGAACAGGATAAACAGCCAAACGACTACCTCAACAAGGTCAACCCATGCGAGTTCGAGCTCTATTGTCATGCCCGCTGCGTCGCTAATGACCTGGCTTTGGGAGAAAATGTAGAACTCGCTGCCTGTAGACAGCGTGCCGCAATTGCTGGCATCGAGTTCCCAGTATTCGAGGTTGCGCGTAAACGACAGGCCGTCGTTCGCGAAGGCACATAGTGCGGAGTCGACGTGGTGAGTGGCGGCTGCTAAATCGACAAGGTATTCCCCAAACGCAAAGACTGCGTGACCGATTGCCAGGTAGCAGATCAGACGAATCACGTTCATCGCCATGACGCGACCGCGCGTAATAGCATCGTCTGATAGTACGTAAGTCTGCAGCTCGAGGAGGAAAAGCAGGATGAACCAACCAAGCTCGTCCAGCGTGGTGGCGAAGTTACTGGTCCAGTCGTACCAGCGCCATCCGGAGTGGAAGGTGTGTTGCGCCTGCTCGATATCGTTGCCTATGTAGTGGGCAAAGTTCACGAGCAATAGGGCATAGACCGCAAGCTTTAATCGCTGTTTAACGTCAAGCGACTGCCACCATGTCCGCTGTGTGCTCATACACCCAACCCTTTGATCCTGTCAGTGAGCCTCTCGCTCTCGGGAATTTTGGCATTGTTCATTGCGCATGCCGATCCTGAGACGACCCTTACTACCCTACTGGACTGACAATGAATAGCTGTAGCACCCGATAGGCTCAAAGAATGGGGAAAGGTTGCTTAGGTCTGGTCATTCACTCAGTATATTCAGCCCGTCTCACCAGCATAGCGGCGGAAGTAATGAAAAAAGTCGAAGCCACCTCTTTTGTAACCAGTTATCTCGAGGCCTGGAATGAGCAGGATGCCAATTCTGTCACAGAGCATCTTTGCCCCAACGGACACTACATTGATGAGGTGTTTCAGCAGCAGATCAGTAGAGAGGCCTTGTTTGAAGAATTGGTCGAGTATTTCCAAAGCGACCATTATTTCTATGAGGTCACAGGCGATATCCTGACCAACGGTAAAACCATCGCATTTCAGTACTGTGCCAAGCCTATGGCGCCCGATAGTCGGACGGCAATTTGGCACGGTGCTGAGTTCATTACGCTACGTGGGAACTCGGCTCTAGAGATTCGCGACTACTATCAGGCGCGCGTTAGCCTGCCACGCAGCCAGCGAGTTGACGACGCAGCTAGATATATGAAGTCTGGTTTGCGCGAGGAGACGATGGCGCAACTGCTAGAGGCGCTGGAGCGCCTCATGGTGGAAAGGCAGCTGTATTTAGACCCGGAGTTGTCGCTGCCTAAGCTGGCCGATTACCTGGACACGACCGTGAATCATGTCTCACAAACGATTAACGCCGGTTTGCAAACAACCTTCTTTGATTACATCAATCAGAAGCGGGTGGAGGCGGCGATCAAGCTGATGCAGTCAGATACCAGTTCCCGGGAAGCGATTCTCGATATCGCATTGGAGGTTGGTTTCAACTCGACCTCAACTTTTTATAACGCGTTTCGCAAGGTCACTGGGCAGACCCCCGGTGCTTACCGTCAGCGGATGTTGTCAAAAGCCTGAGAGGCTCAGAGCGCTCTGAGGTACCAGGCATAATCTAGATCTGGGACCTCGGCGTGGTAGGCATTGCTCTCGCCTTGTCGGATGGCGGTATAGATCCGCACAAACTCCTCACCGAAATAGCCAGGTAAAATCTCGCTGCCGTCAAACAATTCAATCGCTTTATCAACACGAGCGGGCAGGGTTGTCTCGTCTTCCGACAAGTCAGCATCCCGGGGCACTGGCTCTCCGGGGTCGATAGCGCTTTGTAGCCCATAGTGAATACCTGCCAGGACTGCCGCCAGCACCAAATAGGGGTTGGCCTCTGCACCCGCCACTCGGTGCTCAATACGTCGGTTATGCTCGGTCGATCGCGGGATGCGCAGTGCAACCTCGCGATGATCGTATCCCCAACTTTTCCCCGAAGGTGCCAATGCGCCAGCTCTGAACCGCCGATAGGAGTTGGCGTGAGGTGCGAAGCACAGCATGGATTCATCAAGAAGCCTGCCTAGCCCACCAACGGCATTGCGTAGGCGTGGCATCAGGCGCGGTGGCTCCACCGGGTCGGGATCCGCAAAGACGTTAGTGCCTTCTTTGTCGTAGACGCTGGCATGAATATGCATGCCACTGCCGGCCAATTCACCAAAAGGCTTCGCCATGAACGTAGCGCCGTAACCGTGCTTTCTGGCTACGCCCTTCACAATGCGTCTGAGCAAGAGCGCGTGAGTGCCGGCAACTACCGCGTCGGCCTGATGTAGCGTGTTGATTTCCCATTGGCCTGGTGAGAACTCGCCGTGCAGTGTGGTCAGCGGCACACCCTGAAGCTCGCTGGCGATTCTGACGTCGTTCAGAAAGGCATCGCAGTCGAAGAGGTCATCGGCCATGCAGTATTGGATGCCCTGCTGCTCGAGATTCGTGCCCGGGATATTGCCCTTCAAGGGCATCGGGCGGCTGTCATCAGTATTAGCAAGAAGATAAAACTCCAACTCTGTTGCGACTGTCGTCGAAAGACCGTCTGCGTGATACCGAGCGAGTACGCTTTCCAATGGCTGGCGGGGGTCTACCCAGTCCAATGCGCCGTTGTCCTGGGTGTAAGCCACCATGACTTGAGCGACTGGGGAGTCATACCAGGGTGCCGGCGCCAGCGTTCCCGATACGGGCAGGATGATTTGGTCGGGGTCACCACCGAGCTCTGAAAGGGGAATTTCGTCGTACCAGTCTCCCCTTGCGCCAAGCAGGGGCGCAGAGCGAGGCGTCAGAAAGGTGCCGTCAAAGAGTCTTGAGAACTCCGAGCGATGAATACGCTTTGCGCGCAACATACCCGAGATATCGGGCATCAGCAGTTCCAGCACCTGAGTGTCAGGGTACGTTTTTAAGAACTGCTCTAGTTCTGCCGCGTCGGCATAGTTCATGTTCTATTTCCCTTATTACCCACAACAGCAAGCTTAGGGCTGCATTCGCGTTTGTCTACCAGTCGTATAGGCCGCCATTCGATAGTGTATTAACTTCGATACACTCTGATCGGTTAGTCAAGAAAACGATGCGGAGGGCAATTGCCGTCCACCGCTTTTCGCCCTTGGAGAGAGCCCCATGTTTGGACTGCGCGCGATAAAAGATTCTTCTGAGCACACCGGATCCTATTACGCGGCATCACGCAGCCCCGCATTCGAGTATCCACCACTGACCGACGCAATTGAGTGTGATGTTGTGGTCGTCGGAGGGGGCTTTTCTGGTGTGAACACAGCGGTTGAGCTCGCAGAGCGTGGTTATGAGGTGGTGCTGATTGAGGCCAATCGAATCGGGTGGGGCGCAAGCGGTCGCAATGGTGGTCAAATTATCGGTGGCATTGGCCATACCCCAGAACGATTTAAGAAATCTATTGGTGAGGAGGGTATCAATACGATTTATCAAATGGGTATCGAGGCCCGCGATATTATTAAAGAGCGCGTTGAAACCTACGGCATAGATTGTGATCTGAAGTGGGGTTACTGCGATGTGGCGTTAAAGCCGCGGCATATGAAGGATTTTGCCGAGTGGCGTGACTGGGAGAAAACCATTGGTAACCCGCACCCTTACACGCTGCTGGATGCGAGCGAACTGAAAGATTTCGTGAACTCTGATCGATATCTCGGTGGTCTTCACAATACGGCCAATGGCCACATTCATCCTCTGAACCTCTGCATTGGCGAGGCTGCTGCGGCAGTCAGAAGAGGCGCCCGTATTTTTGAGCAAACCCGGGCGCTGGAGATCATGCCTGGAGACAGGCCCGTCGTGAAGACCGAGCACGGTCGCTTGACCGCCAAGCATGTTGTGCTGGCGGGCAATGCGTATATGGGAAAGTTGATTCCAAAGCTCAGCACCCGGGTGTTGCCCTCAGCCAGCTCGGTAATTGCCACGGAGCCTTTGTCCGAATCGCTGGCTCAAAAGTTATTACCCGGTGACGTCGCCGTGTGTGATCCCCGAACCGCGCTGGATTACTTTAGGCTCTCTGCTGATCGCCGCATGTTGTTTGGCGGGCTATCTAATTACACCGGTATGGAACCCAAAAATCTGGTCGCGGTGATGCGCAAGAAAATGCGCAATGTGTTCCCCGATCTCGCGGACATCAGAGTGGATTACGCCTGGAGTGGTTGGATTGGCATTGGCATCAATCGTATGCCGCAGCTTGGCGAGCTGGCGCCGAATATTCGCTATGTTCAGGCTTATTCAGGGCATGGTGTGGCACCGACCCACATTATGGCCAAGATCACCGCTGAGAGCATTGCCGGCGAATCTGACCGTTTCAACGTGATGGCGGCCATTCCCCATATGCCCTTTCCGGGAGGACGAGTGTTCGGCAGGCCATTGCTTGCTGCGGGTATGGCGTATTACAAGCTGATGGACCTGCGGTAACGGTTATCGTTTACGCCGCCTCGTCTGGCACCATCATGGCGTAGACCTTACGAACTTTTTCAATTACCTCGGCAGTGCCTTTCCAGCCTTTTGGGAAGACCCAGCTATCGCCTGCTTTGACCTCCGAGACCACGCCTCTCTCCGAAGTAAAGCGCCAATGGCCCTCCAGCAGGTAGCAGAATTCTGTGAGTTCAAGATCAAGCTCCAAAGTGCCGGGCTCGCACTCCCACGTGCCGGTGTATAGCTGACCCTTGGCCAACTCGCCCTCAAAAAAACCGGCATTGGTTTGCAGGGGCAGTGCGCCCACTGGCTCCCCAAACGATTCGCATTCCTCAAGTCCTGTCAGCGCTGCAGGCTGTTTTTGAATACTGATTTCCGTCATGACTTGCTCTCCGCCTGATGTATTGTCACCTCACAGGTTGCTTTGGAGCAGACGCCACCCGTGATGATTTAGGATGCCCATTGTATGTGACGCAATGGTTGCTGCGCTTCCCAGCCCATATGCTCGCAGTCACGCACTTCCACAATCAAGTACTCTATGTGAGTCAGCAATATGTAATGAGTAGTCAATGACGGGTGATGCGGTTGTGAGCGAAGCGCTCCTTCACGATGCGAATCGGGGCATCTGGATGATCGCCGTTGATGCAATGTCGGATTACCGCCCATGACGCTATTTGCTGCTACCACCGCTTTTTTCGTTTTCATCTTCGTGGTGATTGGCAACTACGCGGGCCGTCGCGTGAAGACGCTCGAGGACTACTACGTCGCAGGCCGGCGCGCGCCGACGTTTCTCATCATCGGAACGCTAGTTGCGAGCAATATGAGCACAACCGTCTTCATGGGGGAGGCCGGTTTCACCTATGCGGGCCAATTGGGTCCTTACCTGTTGCTCCCCGGGCTCCCAGTTACAGGTTATGTCTTTGGCGCACTATTTTTTGGCACCTATCTGAGGCGCAGCAGAGCGACTACCGTAGCCGCTTTTTTCGGAGAGCGTTTTGCGTCTCCCGAGGTCCAGCGAATCGCCGGATGGACGGTGATACTGGGCCTGGGAGGGTACCTGCTGGTGGTAACACAGGGTGCGGCACTGCTGCTCTCTGATCTGACCGGTGTCAGCTACGCCGAGGGTGTTTTGATTGCGTGGTTGAGTTATTCCACGTTCACGCTGTATGCGGGCTCTAAGGGCGTGGTGATCACCGACACGCTGATGTTCCTCTTGTTTACTGCCGCATCTTTCTTTGTGGTGGTGCACTTGGTGGAGGGCTTTGGCGGTATCTCGCAGACGATCCAAGATCTCACGCGGCAGGATGTAAAGCCTGGCTTAATGAGCTGGCACGGCATCATCGGCGATGGGACCCCTTGGCCGACGGCATTGGATTTCTTAATTTGGTTTGTCTTGATTGATCTGTCTTGGAGCCTCGTTTACGCCGTGAGCCCCTGGCAATCCAGCCGACACCTCATGGCCAAAAGCGAACACGTCGTACTGCGCGCGTCAATTTATACCGTGCTGGTTGTCATCTTTTTGCAAATTGCCATTTACGGCGCCGGCGGTTTCGTGAACCTTGCAAACCCGGACATCGAGAATGAAGAGACGGTCTTGATTTGGGCCGCTATGAATCTGGTGCCTAGCTACCTGGGCGCCATATTAGTTGCGGGTATCGTCTGCGCTGCGCTGTCGTCGGCATCAACTTTTTTGTCGCTGGTTGGTTTTAGTGTCAGCAAAGATTTAGGCGTTCAGAACACTGCTGCAAGCTTGGGTCGGACGCGCACAGCGATGGCGCTGATCAGCCTTGTGGTGCTCGGCTTGAGCCTTTTTCTGCCGCACAACCTGTTCTGGATCACGTTATTCATCGGGACAGTTTTTGCATCCAGTTGGGGTCCGGTTGGATTGATGAGCATCTGGAGTCGATCGATCACTGCGCGCGGCGCGCGCTGGGGCATGCTGGCTGGACTGCTGGCAAACATCGTACCGGCAGCGCTTGACTACATCGGGCTAATCGATTTGCCCAGTTATAT
>CAXEVD010000040.1:0-8731 GCA_963999395.1 uncultured Halieaceae bacterium | reverse complement strand
CCGCACAAGCCGCGATCTGTCGAGACAATGATGTAACCCGCCCGCTTCACCTCGCGCTCTTGCATGTAAGCATGGCGATATTCGGGCGTGGAGTTGGCAATGTGGCCTACGACGGCGCGCATGCGCTGCGCATAGGGCTTGCCCAGCTCCATCCGGTCCTGGGCGCGGCGCATTTTACTCGCCGCTACCATTTCCATCGCGCTGGTGATCTTTTGAGTACTTTGAATACTCGAGATCTTGGTGCGGATTTCCTTACCGACAGCCATGCGTGGTTACCAGGTTTGCGTCGACTTGAAGGTTTCAATCGCCGACTTGAAGGCCGCCTCGCGGTCGTCATCCCAACCACCGTCAGCCTCTATCGCCTGCATCACATCAGCGCACTCGGATCGCATGTAACCCAGCAGAGCCGACTCGAAGTCACCGATCTTGGCCACCTCGACATCCTGCAAATAACCTTCGTTACCCGCGTACAGCAGCACGCCCATCTCGGCAATTGAAAGCGGTGCATACTGCTTTTGCTTCATCAGCTCAGTAATGCGCTCGCCGTGTTCCAGCTGCGCCTTGGTGGCGTCATCGAGATCCGACGCGAACTGCGAGAACGCAGCCAGCTCACGGTACTGCGCCAGCGCCGTTCGAATACCGCCTGACAGCTTCTTCACAATCTTGGTCTGCGCAGCACCACCCACACGAGACACGGAAATACCCGCGTTCATGGCTGGACGGACCCCGGCGTTGAACATATCCGCTTCAAGGAAGATCTGGCCGTCGGTAATCGAGATGACGTTGGTCGGTACAAACGCCGAGACGTCTCCCGCCTGGGTTTCGATTACGGGCAGAGCGGTGAGCGAGCCTGTCTGGCCCTTCACCTCTCCGCCGGTAAACTGCTCTACGTAGTCAGCGTTCACTCTCGCTGCACGCTCAAGCAAACGCGAATGCAAATAGAAGACGTCCCCCGGGTACGCCTCTCGGCCCGGGGGTCGTCGCAGCAGCAGCGAGATCTGACGATAGGCGACCGCCTGCTTGGACAGATCGTCATAAATGATCAGCGCGTCCTCACCGCGGTCGCGGTAGTACTCACCCATGGTGCAACCCGCAAACGGTGCGAGATATTGCATCGCCGCCGGATCAGAAGCGTTGGCGGCCACCACGATCGTGTGCTCCATCGCGCCGTGCTCTTCAAGCTTGCGGACCACTGATGCAACGGATGAGGCCTTCTGGCCCACCGCCACATAGACACACTTAATGCCGGTACCTTTTTGGTTGATGATCGCGTCGACTGCGATAGCAGTCTTGCCCACCTGGCGGTCGCCAATAATCAGCTCTCGCTGACCACGACCAATCGGCACCATGGCGTCAATCGCTTTCAAGCCGATCTGCACCGGCTGGTCAACCGACTGCCTGGCGATCACCCCCGGCGCAATCTTTTCGATAGCGTCTGTCTCGGTCGTCTCGATGCCACCCTTGCCATCAATCGGGTTGCCTAGAGAGTCCACGACGCGGCCCTGCAGCGCGGGACCGACCGGCACTTCGAGAATCCGCCCCGTGCAGCGACAGGTCTGGCCCTCGGCCAGCTGCTTGTAGTCGCCCAATACCACCGCGCCCACCGAGTCACGCTCGAGGTTCAAGGCCAAGCCATACACACCGCCATCGAACTCGATCATCTCGCCGTACTGGACCTCTGTCAGGCCGTGTATGCGGATAATGCCGTCCGTCACCGAAACGATAGTGCCCTCATTGGTGGCCTGCGAAGTGACTTCAAGCTGGTCGATACGCTGCTTGATCAAGTCGCTAATTTCCGAGGGGTTGAGCTGTTGCATGACCTATTCCTCTGTCATTGGGTCAGCGTGCCCGCCAATTTATGCAGGCGGCCGCGAACTGAGCCGTCGATCACCAGATCGTCGGCACGAATGAGCGCCCCTCCAAGTAGTGAGGGGTCGGTTTCTGATGTCAGGGTGATGCTGCGCGCCAACTTTTCCTGCATCGTTTCGGCAAGTTGCTGTGTTTCGGCGTCACTTAGGGGGTATGCGGAGGTCACATGGACCGCCACGGTGCTTTCTACCGCTTGCTTGAGCTGGTCAAACAGCATTGCCAACTCGGGCAGCAGTGAGAGGCGGCCGTTGTCAGCCATGATGGCCAGCAGGTTTGCCACCGCTGATGGTACGGCATCCCCCGCCAGGCCAGAGAGCGTTGCTGCGCGCTGCGCGGCAGTTTGATTGGGGTCGCGCATGGCGGCTGCGACTTTTGGCTCGGCGGTGATCGCCGCCAACTCCGACAACGCCGCTTGCCAGGCCGCCAAATCACCGGCCGCTCGGGCATGCTCAAAGGCTGCGCGCGCGTAAGGCCTGGCAAGGGTCGTCGGTTCAATCATCGATCAGGACTCCGCCGCCAGCGACTTGAGTAGATCTGCGTGCTTATCGGCGTCGATCTCTGCGGCAAGAATCTTTTCCGCCCCAGCCAGCGCCAACGCGCTGACTTGTGTCATCAGCTGCTCTTGCGCGCGGGCCCGCTCCTGCTCGATCTCGGCGGCGGCGGCCACTTTGACCCGATCCGCCTCGGCGCTGGCAGCATCTTTGGCCTCTTCAACCACCGCTTGAGCGCGCTTGTTCGCGGCCTCAATTATGCCAGCTGCCTCGCGTTTGGCTTCAGCCAGCTGCTCGTCCGCCTGCTGCTTCGCGACCTCCAGGTCATGCCCGGCACGATCGGCGGCGGCGAGGCCGTCCGCGATCTTGTTTTGCCGCTCAGCCATGGCGCCGGCTATCGGGGGCCACACGTAACGCATACAGAACGCCACGAATGCCACAAAGGCAATCAGCTGTCCTATCAAGGTGAGATTAATATTCACTCGTTACTCCTGTGGTGCGAGGGATGGGTACGCCCACCTTCGCTATCAATGTGGCTTTTAGCCTGCGACCACAAAAATGAGGTACATGGCGATACCCACACCAATAATGGGGATCGCATCAACCAGGCCCGCGCCCAAGAAGAACGTGCCCTGCAGCTTGGGAGCCAGCTCCGGCTGACGGGCAGAGCCCTCAATCAGCTTGCCGCCCAAAATGCCTACGCCGATCGCGGCGCCCATTCCACCGAGGCCCATCATTATGGCGGCGGCAACGTAAATCAGTTCCATGGTTGTCTCCTAAAGGTAACTGTTAACTAAAAATCAATGGTCCTCGTGCGCCATGCTGAGGTACACGATAGTGAGAACCATAAAAATAAAGGCCTGTAGCGTGATAACCAGAATATGGAAAATCGCCCAGCCGATTTGCAGCAGCGCAGCCGGCAGCAGCCAGAAAAGTCCAACGCTGAACAGCGCCGCAATCAGAATAAAGATCATCTCGCCCGCATACATGTTGCCGAACAAACGAAGCCCGAGAGAAAAGGGCTTTGCCAAGAGGCCGACGACTTCCATGAACAGGTTCACGGGGATAAATAACGGGTGGTTAAACGGGTTCAGCGTGAGTTCTTTCACAAAACCGAAGCCTTTCACCTTGATCGAATAAAACAGCATCAGCACAAATACGCCAATGGCCATGCCCATGGTGATGTTGGGGTCTGTTGAGGGGACAATTTTTTGGTACTCAACACCCGCCAACATTAACGAGTGGGGGATCAGATCCACGGGGATCAAGTCCATCAGGTTCATCAGGAATACCCAAACGAAGATGGTGAGCGCCAGTGGGGCGATCAGCGGGTTACGCCCATGGAAGGTGTCTTTCACGGTGCCGTCGACAAACTCGACCACCATTTCCACAAAATTCACGAGACCTGAGGGCACGCCGGAGGTGGCGCGAACCGCGACACGGCGAAACAGCCAACAGAACAGGAGGCCCAAGCCCACCGACCAGATCATGGAGTCCACATGGATGGCGTTGAAGCCCATGGCGGTGATTTCATCGGCGCCATGGGCCATGGTCCACTGACCGCCCTCTGCCACGAGACTGCCGTCGTATCGCTCGTAACCGCCGGGCAACTTGCCATAAGTCAAGTTGGTCAGGTGGTGAACGATGTATTCCGATACGGTCTGACTGTCGCCGTTTGCCGCCATTGTTACCCTTGTACTCCCATGCCTTAACAGGCCGCTAGTTTCCTGCGCACCTCACTGTGGGTGCATCGTGTTATGCCTTCGCTGATGCCACACGACTACTGCCGGGGGCAAAACCAGCGCCAATGCGCTGCCAGCCAATACGCTCAGGGGCTCACTGTCGGGCCGTAGCACAAACAGCACGGCAAATCCTGCCGCCGCCAGGCTGTAGCGAGCGAGGCCCAGCCATATCGGGCTGATCAGTGATCGTCCCGAGGTGAGGCTCGTCGCCACCCAAGCGCTGGGCAACAGCACCACGGCTGCACCCAACAACATGTCTAGAGACGTATTAAAGCCCCGGAAAACACCGGCGACCAACGCCACTCCGACCAGGAATATCGCTGTAGTGACCACCGCGCTCAAAAGGCGCTTTCTAGTGGTCGCGAAGGGTGCGGAAGCAACGTGTCTGGCCAAGGTAAACCCAGCCCCCCTTACATGCGGTGGGGAGTGTAGTGGAAAGGCCTAAACCCTTCAATACATGGGAATTAGTGGATTTTGCCGAGGACGCCGTCCAGTTCCTCGAGGCTCGTATAATGAATCTCGAGACGGCCCCTGCCATTTTGCTGGTGCTGGATTCTGACTTTGGCGCCAAGCCGGCCGCTCAGGTCGGCCTCCAGCCGGCTGATGTTGGGGTCAACCGGCGAATCGGGCGTGGCTTTTGCCCCCCAGCCGCGCACTAAAGCTTCTGTTTGCCTGACCGAAAGCTGCCGTTGACAGACATTGCGCGCAGCACGGACCTGATCGCCACCACTCAAAGCGAGTAAAACCTTGGCGTGGCCGGCATCCAGTTCGCTCCGCTCGAGCATGCCCAGCACTTCGCTTTCCAGGCTCAATAGCCGCAGCATATTAGCTACTGCAGAGCGGGACCGGCCCACCGCCTCCGCAACTTGCTCCTGACTCAAGCCGAACTCGTCCTGAAGCCGCTTCAGGCCCAAGCCCTCTTCAACCGGGTTGAGGTCCTCGCGCTGGATGTTTTCAATCAAGCCGATGGCGATCGCCGCCTCATCTGACACCTCCTTAATGACAACCGGAACGCGGTCTAGCCCCGCCATCTGGGCGGCGCGCCAGCGGCGTTCGCCTGAGAGGATTTCGTAACGGTCGTCTGCCAGCGGCCTCACCACTACCGGTTGCAGGACCCCCTGTGCCTTGATGCTACTGGCCAGCGTTTTCAGCGCCTCCTCGTCAAACTCGCGGCGGGGTTGGTAGGTCCCTCTTTGCAATCGCTCAATCGGCAGCTCCGCCACAGGCGTCAGACCGCCTTGGTCTGCAGCCGGCGTTTGCGCGGCCTGGGTCCCGTCTTGGCCTTTTACCAGCAAACCGGTGCCCAGCAGCGCCTCGAGACCTCGATTCAGCTTTCGCTTTTGCGCCATCAGTTATGTTCCTTGTTTTGTTCTTGTCTGCGCATAAATTCTCCCGCCAATGCCATATACGCGGTTGATCCGCGAGAGAGGCGATCATAGACAATGCCGGGGACGCCGTGGCTTGGGGCTTCCGCAAGTCGGACATTTCTCGGGATCACCGTCCGATAAACCAGGCCCTCAAAATGCTGATGAAGCTGCTCGGAGACTTCATTGGTCAGCGCATTCCGCGGATCATATAGGGTGCGCAGAATGCCCTCTATCTTGAGCGTCGGGTTGACCGTCTGAGAAACGGTATTAATCGTCTCCATCAAAGCGGATAGCCCTTCCAGCGCAAAGTATTCGCACTGCATGGTAATCAGCACGGAGTCCGCTGCCACGAGCGCGTTCAGTGTCAGCATATTGAGTGACGGCGGGCAGTCGATAATCACAAAGTCATACAGAAATTTGCCTGCCTGCAGTGCTGTCTTCAGCCGCTGCTCGCGATTTTCAACGGACAACAGCGCCACTTCCGCGGCCGTCAGGTCACCATCCGCTGGCACGCAATCCATCGCCAGGCTCTCAAGCGGCATTGCCACTTCAGAGAGTGGTTGCTGCTCCACGAGGAGCTCAAAGGCCGTGGCGGCCAGATCCCCCTTGTGCAGGCCCACCGAGACAGTGGCATTCCCTTGCGGGTCCAAGTCAATCAGCAGCACGCACCTCCCCATCGCAGCGAGCGCTGCGGAGAGGTTGACGGCGGTCGTGGTTTTACCCACGCCACCTTTTTGATTCGCTATTGCGATGACCTTCACGACTTCACCTTCTGGTCCGCTGAATTGCCAGCAGTTTGAACGGCCAATCCCGCCCGGGCACTTCCACGCTTTGGTTTGAGATCAGCTCAAAGCCAGACGGCAAAGAGTCAAGCTCTTCAGCCGCTGACTCTGTCTTCATGGCAAACAACATGCCGTGATCGTGCAATATGTGCTGAGTTCTTCCGATGGTGGTGGCCAAATCGGCAAAGGCTCTTGTAATGACGGCGTCAGAGTGCAGAGCGGGTCGCCACTTCTCGACTCGGGTTGTCTCAACCTCGATGTTAGATAAACCCAGCGCCCTTTTCACCTCCAACAGGAAGCGCGTTTTCTTGCCATTACTATCCAGTAACACAAACGGCTTGTCCGGCTCGGTAATCGCTAGCGGCACACCGGGTAGTCCCGCGCCAGTGCCGATGTCGGCCCACTGTTCTCCGCGGATATAGGGTTTCACCGCCAGGCTTTCAAAAATATGGCGAGAAAATAGCTCACTGCGACGACGCACTGCTGTGAGATTAAAGGCGCGGTTCCATTTCTCCATCAGATCGACATAGCCAATCAGCTGGTTGGCCTGCGTATCAGAAAGGCTTATGCCGATCTCTTCAGCCGCGTTGTGCAGCAGGGCCGGCTCGTTTTCAGGCATGCGCCGCAGTGCGCACGCTGTCGCTGAGTTCTCGCTTTTTGAGATGTACCAGAAGCAGTGACAGCGCGGCTGGCGTCACACCCGGTATACGTCCAGCCCTTGCGAGATTCGTTGGCCTCATCTCATTCAGTTTCTGACGGATTTCATTGGACAGGCCTTCAACTTGATCGAAATCCAAATCGCGCGGAATCGGCATGGATTCATGGCGCTGTAAGCGATCGACATCCTGCTGCTGGCGATCGATATAACCTGAATACTTGAGTTGAATGGTGACTTGCTCAGCCGCGGCCTCCGACACGTCATTCGCGGGGGGAGAGATTGCTCTCATATCCGCATAATTCAACTCGGGGCGTTTGAGTAACTCTGCCAATGAGTACTCTCTGGATAAGGGTTTACTCAACGAGGTTGAGAGGACTGCTGCCTCGTCGCTACCGGCTTGAACGTAAGTGCGCTCCAGTCGGTCACGCTCTCGACTAATAGCTTCGCGCTTTTCAACAAAATGGGACCACTGGGCATCCCCCACTAACTGGAGAGAACGACCTTGTTCGGTCAGCCTCAGATCAGCATTGTCTTCCCGGAGTTGCAAGCGATATTCGGCGCGAGAGGTAAACATGCGGTAAGGCTCTGTCGTACCCAACGTCACCAAGTCATCGACTAACACACCGATGTAGGCCTCATCCCGACGCGGCACCCAGGGTGCCAATTCCTTCACTCGTCGCGCGGCATTGAGGCCGGCTAGCAACCCTTGCGCCGCCGCCTCTTCGTAACCGGTAGTGCCATTAATTTGGCCCGCGAAATAAAGCCCCTCTATCGCCTTGGTCTCTAGGCTGTGGTGCAGATCACGAGGATCAAAGAAGTCGTACTCGATGGCATAACCCGGTCGCGTGATCGCTGCTTTTTCCAGACCCTGGATCGAGCGAACCAACTGCAGTTGCACATCGAAGGGTAAAGACGTCGATATGCCGTTAGGGTAAAGCTCTATGGATGTCAGCCCTTCAGGCTCAATAAAAATTTGATGCGAGTCTTTGTCAGCAAAGCGGTGAATCTTATCTTCAATGCTCGGACAGTATCGGGGGCCAACGCCTTCAATCGTCCCGCTAAAAAGCGGTGAGCGATCAAGACCCTCACGGATGATGTCGTGAGTTTGGGTATTGGTCTCCGTGACCCAGCAACACCGCTGCTCCGGATGTTGATCCCGGCTACCCAGCAACGACATAACGGGCCTGGGTTCGTCCCCCCATTGTTCCGCCATCGCGGCGAAATCCACCGACCTGGCATCCAATCGGGGCGGCGTTCCGGTTTTCAGCCGCCCCACCCGAGGGCACAGCTCGCGGAGGCGATCTGCCAATCCGATGGCCGCCTCGTCACCCATGCGCCCACCTGAGCGATTTTCCTCTCCTACGTGCATCTTCCCGTGAAGGAATGTGCCGGCTGTCAGCACTACCGCTGTAGCGCGAAAGACAATGCCGGTGCGAGTCACCACACCCGAAACGGCGCCAGCCGTCAGCTCAATGTCCTCCACGGCGTCCTGAAACAGATCGACGCCATCGGTCTGCTCCAGCGTTGAGCGAATTGCCTGGCGGTACAACACCCGATCAGCTTGCACGCGCGTGGCCCGGACTGCTGGGCCCTTCCGGGCATTCAGCACCCTGAACTGTATGCCCGCTAGATCTGTCGCGCGTGCCATCACACCACCCAGTGCATCAATCTCCCGGACCAGATGACTTTTGCCGATACCGCCGATCGCGGGGTTGCAAGACATCTGACCGAGAGTGTCGATGGCATGAGTGATCAAGAGCGTGCGGGCACCGGTGCGCGCCGCAGCAAGCGCCGCTTCGGTCCCGGCGTGCCCGCCTCCGAT
>CAXEVD010000039.1:0-8756 GCA_963999395.1 uncultured Halieaceae bacterium | reverse complement strand
AGCAGTAGATTTGGGGTCGTCCGCCACGATCTGACGTAAACAGCAATGATTTGCCATCTGGCATCCAGGTCGGCTCGGTGTCGATCGCAAAATGGCGGGTCAGACGGGTCAAGGCGCGGCTCTTCAGATTCAACAGGTAGATATCCGGATTGCCGTCCCTGGATAACACTAGCGCCATACTATTGCCATCCGGCGACCACGCAGGGGAGTTGTTCAAGCCTTTGTAATTCGTCAACTGCTCCCGCTCACCGGTGCGCAGATTCTGCCGGTAGATAGCCGGCCGTGAAGTCTCAAACGATACGTAGGCCACCTCGGTGCCGTCGGGCGACCACGCCGGGGCCAATATAGGGTCACGTCCCTCCAGCAGAACGATCGGCCGGCGCCCGTCGGCATCCGCAAGCGTCAGGCGATAAAAATCTTTACCGTCCGGATTGCGGGTCACCGAAACGTAAAGGAGTCGCGTTGCGAAAGCACCGGGGATACCCGTCAAGGTTTCATAAACTGAGTCGGATACCCGATGCGCCAACATACGCAGTTCCGCAACGGGCCCTGTCACGGTGCCGTCGGCCACGGCCGCCTGGCGAGTGGTATCGAACAGTTGAAAATCAACGCGCGCCTGTGACCCCACGCTGACCCGTCCGATCAGCACATACTCGGCAGAAATCGCCCGCCAATCCCGGAAAAAAAGCTCTGACTCACGGGTGGGATAGCTCAGCATGTCACGGCGGCTGACCGGCGAGAACTGGCCGCTGCGGGCCAGATCCGAGTCGACAATCTGTGAAACATCCTCAGGTGGCGAGCCGACCCCTTGCCAGGCAAATGGCACCACCGCAATGGGCGTGGGATTCTCCACTCCCTGATTAATTTCGATCTGCAGCTCTGCGCGGGCGGCCGATGCCAGCAGCAGCGCAAATAAAATGAACCCACGTTTAGCTAGCACCATCTAATACCTCAAGTCTTCGGGCTTGAATATCAGCTGAAATCGCCGAAAGTTAGCCTCAAATGTGCGGTTATCAAGCTTGGCAACCTCGGGAAATCGCCCTGTCCGTTCCACTGCTGTCATGGCGCTGCGGTCGAAGGCGGTGTTACCGCTGGACTGCAACACACTGACGCCTGCCACCTCACCTGTCGGTACTAATTGTATCGACAATATCGACACCATACCGTTGCGGGCACTTGGTGGCCGAGTCCAGCGATTGATGACCGACGCGCGAATAGTGGCTGCCACGACGTCACGCAAGCTGGGCGCAGTGGCGCCCGCGGCCGATATCTCTGCATCGACAAGAGAATCGATCTCGTTGCGGGTCAACGTCGCCAACTGCGCTGCATCCAGCGCAGGCTCCGGTTTTTCAACTTCCGCGGGTTTGGGCTCGGACGTCGGCTCAGGAGACGGCTCAGGCGCGGGTTGAAGCTCAGGCTTTGGTTCAAGTTTCGGCTTTGGTTTGGGTTTGGGTTTTGGCTTTAACGTCTCTGCCTGAATCAGGCTGGCTTGAATCGACTGAATGCTGGGAGCCGCCGCGATCACTTCACTGGGGCCTGTCCAGCGCACCACCAGCATCAAGACCAACCCCCCATGTATGGCCAGTGTCAGGATGGCGGGCAGACCCGTGAAAAGCACCCGATCAGCTGACATCAGTTCCCAGCCGGACTCTCGGTCACCAAACCCACTGCGGGCGCACCGGCTTCCTGCAGCGCCGTCATCACCACCACGACGTCCCCGTAAGCCACCCTCTGATCGCCCCATACCAGTACCGGTTTGTCAGGCGTGCGCCTCAGCACAGCAGCCACCCTCTGACGAATCGTCGCCAGTTCAAGCGCCTGCTTTTCATCGGCACCAAGATTGAGAAACAGTTGGCCGCGGTCGTTGATCGAGACGATTAACGGCTCGGCGTCCTGCTCTTTGACCGGCGCCGCATCGGCATCGGGCAGGTCCACCTCGACGCCCTGCATGAGCATGGGCGCCGTCACCATAAAAATTACCAACAGCACCAACATCACGTCGATGTAAGGCACGACGTTGATTTCTGCGAGCATCCGACGCCGACGCATGATCAGGGTCTCTGAGATTGATTCGCTTTCAGCGCATAGGTCTGGCGCTGCAGAATGCCCGAGAACTCATCGAGAAACGTTTCATACCGATTCAGCAGCGCGTCGCTCCGCGCCGCCAGACGGTTATAGGCCAATACGGCAGGAATAGCGGCAAAGAGCCCCATTGCCGTGGCGATCAACGCCTCCGAGATGCCCGGCGCGACGGTCGCCAAGGTGGCTTGCGTCGCGTTGGCCAGCCCCCTGAAGGAATGCATGATGCCCCACACCGTTCCCAACAATCCGATGTAGGGACTAGTCGAACCCACCGACGCCAGAAAAGGCAGATGCTGCTCGATTCGGTCTGTCTCACGCATCAGTGCCACGCGCATAGCTCTACGCGACCCTTCGAGAATTGCGTCGGCATCCATATCGGATTGTTGTGACAGCCGCGAGAATTCCTTGAAGCCGGCACGGAACAGACTCTCCATACCGGTAGGCAATTGACCATCCGCCACCGCCTGATTGCCCGCGCGATAAAGCTGAGCGAGGTCGATGCCAGACCAGAATTGCTCCTCAAATACCAACAGCTCATCGTCAGCACGCCGCATCAGCATCACGCGCTGCACAATCAAAAACCACGATGACAGCGAGGCCAGTACCAGTATCAGCATCACCGCCTGCACCAGCGCGCTGGCACCGAATATGAGCTCCATCAATCCCAGCTCTTGTGTCATGTCACCTCCTCCGTGGCAGCGAGTGTCGCCTCTACTTGCTTCCGGAGCGCTGCATCCAGCCGCGTGGGGCGACCCGTCCCGCGATCGACGCAAGCAATCTGGATATCCCCTGCCACCAGCACCGCGTCAGCTCGGCGCACCTTCTGGTGGAAATTAATTGTCGCGCCGCCCACCGCCGATATCACTGCGGTGGCATGCAGTTGGTCATCGAGCCGCGCAGGCTCTTTGTAGGAGAGCGACACGTCCGACACCACGAAATTCCACCCCGCATCCGAGACAGCGGCCCTTTCCAAACCGAAGGTCCGCATCAGCTCTGTGCGCGCGCGCTCCAAATACTTGAGGTAATTGACGTAATAGACAATGCCCCCGGCGTCGGTGTCCTCAATATAGACCCGAATCGGAAGGGAAAATTCCGCCGTCATGACGATTCATCCAGATCGAGGCTGTGGGTTTCCGCCACGGACCCCTGAAAAGCAATACCAAAATGGGCATAAGCATGCCGGGTCGCGATCCGACCGCGCGGGGTTCTCAAAATAAAGCCCTGCTGGATCAGAAACGGTTCCAACACATCCTCAATCGTACCCCGCTCTTCCGACAGAGCCGCGGCCAGACTGTCCACCCCTACCGGGCCGCCATCGAACTTCTCGATCATGGTCAGTAGCAACCGTCGATCCAAATGATCAAAACCCTGAGCGTCCACGTTGAGCAGATCGAGCGCAGCCTCAGCCGTGCCGCCTGTCACTGCGCCGTCGGCCTTCACCTCGGCGTAATCACGGACACGACGCAGCAGGCGATTGGCGATACGCGGCGTGCCTCTGGAGCGCTTCGCAATCGCCACCGCGCCTTCATCATCGCTGGGAATCTCAAGAATACCGGCTGAACGTTTCACGATTTCAGTAAGTTCCGCGGCGTCATAGAATTCCAGCCGCTGCACAATGCCGAAGCGATCGCGCAGTGGGGAAGTGAGCAGTCCTGCGCGCGTCGTGGCGCCGACCAACGTAAATGGCGGCAAGTCGAGCTTGATGGAGCGAGCAGCGGGTCCCTCACCAATCATGATGTCGAGCTGATAGTCCTCCATCGCGGGGTAGAGGATTTCCTCGACATACGGGCTCAGGCGATGAATCTCGTCGATAAACAGCACATCACCGGGCTCGAGATTGGTCATCAGGGCCGCAATGTCACCGGCTTTTTCCAAAACGGGTCCGCTGGTGGTTTTCAGCTGGACACCCATCTCCTCCGCAATGATGCTGGCGAGCGTGGTCTTGCCGAGGCCCGGCGGGCCAAAGATCAAGGTATGGTCGAGCGGTTCCCCGCGGCCGCGCGCCGCCGAGAGGAAGATCTCCATTTGCTCCCGCACTGGGCGTTGCCCAATGTACTCATCGAGCCTGCGCGGTCGAGTCGCACGGTCCATCGCGTCTTCACGATGGTCGCCCCGATCAGCCGCTACAAGACGGTCCGTCTCGATCACCGGCGCACCCCCTGCTGCACTGCTGTCATCCTTTCGCCCCTCCAACAATACGCAACGCCAGCCTGATCAATTCTTTGCTGGGAGTCTCTGGTGCCGCATCGGCGGCCGCAATCAGCTTTGCGGCTTCTGTCAGTTTGTATCCCAAGGCGACGAGTGCCTGTTCGGCTTCCGCACGTTGGTCATTGCCATGGGCGCCGGCTTTGCCGGTCTCGGCTTGCGCGGCGGATTCAGTAGACAACTCATCGAGCCAATCCCCCGCCTTGTCGCGCATCTCCACCAACAGCCGCTCTGCCGTCTTGCGACCCACGCCGGGCAGTGCCACCAGGGCGGCCACGTCATCGCGCTGCAGGCAGCGTGCGAAGTCGGCGGCATCCATCCCTGACAGTAATGTCAGCGCCAGTCGCGGGCCCACACCGCTGACTTTAATCAGCTCTCTAAATAAACGGCGGTCGGCGGATTCAGCAAAGCCAAACAGTTGTTGCGCATCCTCGCGCACCACAAAGTGCGTCAGCAAAGTGACGGGTTGGCCGAGTTCAGGCAATTGATAAAGCGTGGTCATGGGCACTTGAATTTCGAAGCCAATGCCCCCGACATCCACCAGAATCTCGGGCGCCTGGCGGCCGATCAATGTGCCTCGGATTTGACCAATCATGCCGCCACTTTACCTCAAACGCCCAGCCCTGAAGCGGCTGGCGGCCAGCGCACCGGCGAGGCCTTGGGTGTGGCAGTGACACAGCGCCGCGGCAAGGCCATCGGCCGCATCCTCTGCGGGCTCCGCGGACAGGCCCAACAGTGCGGTCACCATATGTTGCACCTGCTGTTTGTTGGCCGCACCCGTGCCCACCACCGACTGCTTGATCTGTCGCGCTGCATACTCGTGGACCTCGAGATCGTTGGTCACGCAGGCCACCATCGCTGCGCCCCGGGCGTGACCCAGCTTGAGCGCAGAATCCGCGCTCTTGGCCATAAAGATGCTTTCAATAGACGCTACCGTGGGCTGATAGGTGTCAATGATCTCTGAGAGGGACTCGAACAAGACCCGAAGACGCGCACCGAGCGCTTCCTTGACCGGCAGACAGATGGTGCCGCTCGAGACGTACTGGGCCTGATTTCGCTCAACGCGGATGACACCGAAGCCCGTTTTTCGGGAGCCGGGGTCGATGCCAAGGATGACAGTCATGATGACGACCAGCGCAAACCAGCGCCTAGTGTGAACGATTGTGGCAAAAAGATCATGAGCCGGACGCGACTCATGGGGACTTACAAAGTTGCTAGAACGTCTTCCGGTACGTCTGCATTGGAGTAGACGTTCTGGACGTCATCGAGATCCTCGAGCATGTCGATCAGCCCCATAACGCTCGGCGCCGTGTCGGCATCCAGCTGTACTTCCGTGCTGGGCAGCATGGTGACCTCGGCCTGAATCGGTTCGAGCCCCGCAGCGACCAGCGCATCCCGCACCTCAGTCACGCACTCCCAGGGCGTCATCACATCGACGCTGCCATCCTCAGCTGCCACGATGTCGTCGGCACCTGCCTCCAAAGCAGCTTCCATCACGGCTTCCTCATCAGC
Source organism: uncultured Halieaceae bacterium (assembly GCA_963999395.1). GTDB lineage: Bacteria > Pseudomonadota > Gammaproteobacteria > Pseudomonadales > Halieaceae > Luminiphilus. Next base: position 2,957 of record CAXEVD010000039.1, on the reverse strand, counting down.
GCCCGGTGCAAACTGAATGAGCCCGGTACGGGAAAACAAATAAGCCACCGACCCGTCTGTGCCCAGATTACCGCCACGCTTGGTAAAGGCATGCCGCACCTCCGCTACCGTACGATTCCGGTTGTCCGTCATCACTTCCACGAGCACTGCCACACCACCCGGCGCATAACCCTCGTAGGTCAGCTCCTCCATGTTGTCGGCTTCGCCGGTGCCCGCGCCACGTGCTATGGCGTTATCGATGGTGTCCCGCTTCATATTGGCGCCAAGCGCCTTGTCTACTGCTGCACGGAGTCGCGGGTTGTCCTCAACAGCAGCACCACCGGCTCGCGCGGCCACGACCAGTTCCCGGATCAACTTGGTAAAAAGCTTGCCCCGCTTGGCGTCTTGCGCCGCCTTGCGATGCTTGATGTTCGCCCATTTACTGTGGCCCGCCATCGTGAATCAGTCCGCTGCGGGTTGCTCGGTGCGGCGGGGGCGCAAAGACAGTTCCCGCAGTTGCTGCTCCGAGACTTCACCCGGCGCCTCGGTCATCACGCACTGCGCGCTCTGGGTTTTGGGGAAGGCGATCACGTCGCGAATCGACTGACCACCCACCATCAGCATGACGAGACGGTCCAGACCGAAGGCGAGGCCCGCATGGGGTGGTGCGCCATGACGCAGCGCGCTCAACAGGAACCCAAACTTGGATTCCGCCTCTGCCTCATCGATACCCAACAGGTCGAACACGGCCTGTTGCATGGCCTGATCATGAATACGAACGGAGCCACCGCCAATCTCGCTGCCGTTCAGTACCATATCGTAGGCCTGCGACAGTGCAGCCTCGGGCTCTGCCTGCAGCGCGTCCACCGAACAGGCGGGCGCCGTGAAGGGGTGGTGCAAGGCCGTCATCCCACCGCGCTCATCGCGTTCGAACATGGGGAAGTCGACCACCCAGAGCGGCGCCCACCCCTCGGCAATTTGATCCATATCGGCAGCGACTTTGAGACGCAGTGCGCCCAAAGACTCATTGACCACCGAGCGCTTGTCAGCGCCGAAGAACAAAATGTCGCCATCTGCTGCGTCGAGCCGGTCCAGCATCGCGAGCACGGTCTCATCAGGCATAAACTTGATAATCGGTGACTGCAAGCCCTCTATGCCCGCCGCACGGTCGTTCACCTTGATCCAGGCGAGGCCCTTGGCACCATAAACGCCCACGTAGTCGGTGTAGTCATCGATTTCCTTGCGCGACAGCGACGCACCGCCCGGCACCTTGAGCGCGGCCACACGGCTATCCGCATCATTAGCGGGGCCACTGAAGACTTTAAAGTCGACCCCCGCCATCAAGTCATCGATAGATACCAGCTCCCAAGCGATCCGAAGATCGGGTTTATCCGAGCCATAGCGCTCCATGGCATCTGCCCAAGTCATGCGCGGGAAAGCGCCCAGCCCCACCTCGAGCTGCTCTTGGAACAGGCTGCGCACCATGCCCTCAGTGATCGACATCACCTCTTCGGCATTGAGAAACGCCGTTTCGATGTCGATCTGGGTGAATTCTGGCTGTCTGTCCGCCCGAAGATCCTCGTCGCGGAAGCAGCGCGCGATTTGGTAATAGCGATCGAACCCAGAGACCATTAGCAACTGCTTGAACAGCTGGGGGGACTGGGGCAATGCAAAAAACGCGCCGGGCTGGGTTCTGCTGGGTACCAGATAATCCCGTGCGCCCTCGGGTGTCGCCCGGGTCAGAATCGGGGTTTCAATATCCAAAAAACCCTGCTCGTCGAGGTAGCGCCGAATGCTCGAGGTGATCTTCGCCCGGGCAATCAGGTTTTGCTGCATCTCCGGTCGACGTAGATCCATAAAGCGATATCGCAGGCGGACGTCCTCACCCACCGAATGGTGCTCATCGAGGGGAAAGGGTGGCGTTTGCGCGGCGTTGAGAATCTCCAGGCTTTTACCCAGCACTTCTATCTTCCCGGAGGCCATATTCGGATTCACCGTCTCGGCCTTGCGGGCGCGAACACGTCCGGTGATGCGCAGCACGTACTCACTGCGCACGCTGTCGGCACGCTGAAAGTGCTCCTCAGTGTCAGGATCAAACACAACCTGCACTACGCCTTCCCGGTCACGCATATCGAGGAAAATGACACCGCCGTGGTCCCGGCGGCGGTCTACCCAGCCACACAGCGTCACCGTCTGATCGATCAGATTCTCATCAATCAGGCCGCAGTAGTGGGTTCGCATCGCAGTTTCCATGGTGTGGTTTCCCGCCGTTAGCTGGCTTTCGAGGTGTCGGTCTTGGCCGCGGCAGCCGGTTTCGATTCGGCTTTTTTGGTGCCCTCACCTGAGGCACTGCCAGATTCGGCTTTCTCGGCTGGCTTATCTGCAGTATCGCTCCGCTCGCCAGCAATATTTTTCTTGTCGCCTGTTTTGAAGTCGGTCTCGTACCAGCCGCCGCCAGACAAGCGGAAAGCGGGGGCGCTGACCTGTTTCTTCAAGGCGGGTTTTCCGCATTCAGGGCAAACAGTCAACGGCTCATCGGCCAATTTTTGGATGGCCTCCAGCGAGTGTCCACAGTCCTGACAGCAGTATTCGTAAATCGGCATAGTGCTCTCCCCGAGCAGGGTCCGATTTTGAACGGCTCTGCCAGAGGTTAAGGGTCTCTCTATAAGGGCGCGGAGCGTACCGTAAACCCTGAATCAGTGAAAGATACGCAGAGCGTGAACATTCAGCTTCCCACCCTGAGACCGACTGTGAAAAAGGGCCATGCGCTCGCTTATGGCGGCCCGCAATCTCAGATCAGTTGGCGAAGCCCTTCATTTTCTTCAATGCCCGAATTCTGACACCGGTGCTCGCCGGCTTGGCCTTGAACCAGGTTTCTTCCTTGGTGAACGGGTTGATACCTCGCCTCGCTTTGATCGCGGGTCTTCGCACCGTAGTGACTTTCATCAGCCCCGGCAGGCTGAACTGACCGTAGCCCT
>CAXEVD010000038.1:0-8822 GCA_963999395.1 uncultured Halieaceae bacterium | reverse complement strand
CGTTGCCAGCATTGACCATGTCGTAGATAGGGATACCGTGCTCAAGGTAGAAGCGCAGCGCGGCGGCATACTCGCCCCGGCGGTAGGGCTTCTGCATTTGCATGATGATCGCCCCCCAGGGGGTCATCACGCTGCTGTCTCGGGCGTAGACCTGATAGGGCAGACCTGCCTCGGCGGGTATCTGGTAAACGTTGACACCAGCCTCTTTGTAGGCTGCGATCATCTCCTGGTATTGAGCGCGGACCACCTGACTATCGAAAGCGAGCCCGAGGCGCTCACTGCGTTGGGCAACCGCGTTACCGGGTGTCCAGTGATAGTTGTCGATGGGGCCTATCAGGAGGTCTCGCAGGCGCCCGTATTCACTATCGATACCCCATTCCGCCGGGCGAGGGGTGCCGCCGCCGTCGACTCGAGTGCGTAATTGCATAGCGCTTCAATCCCTGAGTTTTGCACTAAGCCTCGGCGAAAAATGCCCAAGCCGCAACAGGCGTCAGCCCTGCCTCTAGTAAGCGGGCATTTGGCGGGTGCCGTTGATCACCGGTTGCCCCCAACACCAAAACTCGGGCCACTAGTGAGCCTCTGAGCGAGCTACCGACTGACCGGCGATGTAACCAAAAGTCAGCGCCGGCCCCAATGTGCCGCCCGCGCCTGCATAAACACTACCTGTCGGGTTGCTAATGACGTTGCCGGCGGCATAGAACCCCGGAATAACGTCTCCGTAGACGTTTAGCACTTGCGCCATCCCATTCGTTCTTGGCCCTCCGTTTGTACCCAGCGCACCCAGATCGATCCGTACCGCGAAGAAGGGTCCAATCTCCACTCTACCCAGGGTGGCAGCGGCCCCGTCGCGAGAGCGATCGCCGTAAAAACGGTCGTAAGCACTGACCCCTCGTCCGAAGTCGGGATCACTGACGTTTTCAGCGTGCGTATTGAACCGGGACACCGTTGCTTCGAGTTGAGCCGCATTGACTCCGATCGCGTCCGCCAGGCCTGCCAGATCTGGCGCCTCAACAATCCAATCAGGCGACGGGTCGCCGGGCATCACGGATGCAATGGGATACCGGCCGCGATATTGGCTGTCCACAAGCAGATAGGCGGGCAGATTGTTGTACCCGTAAGTCGCGGGATCAAAGCTATGAAATGCGCCAGCAAGCGCGGAATAGTTCGTTGCCTCGTTACAAAACCGTTTGCCCTGACCATTGACCATCAAGCTATGCGGTAGGGTCCGCTCGATCAGGACCGGAACAGAACGCTGTGCGTCTTTTTCGGGGGCGCCATTATCTGGCCAACGCGCACCGCTTTCTGAAAGGGTTGGTATCCACCAGGCACTGGTCATGTTGCCCAGGCCCGCTCCAGCGGTCAGCGCCATTTTCAAACCATCGCCGGTGTTAGTCGGTGGTGATGCGGGCGAAGTCAAAGGTCCCCGTAAGAAGGTTGTTTTAAGCTCCTCATCCCACTCAAAGCCGCCCGTTGCCAAAACGACACCCCGGCGCGCGCGGATAGTCGTCTCCGAGCCACCACAAGTCATCGTCGCACCAACAACGCGACCGTCCTGAAGCGTTAATTTGCGAGCAGGGGTCTCCAGCAAGATTTCAATATCGCGATCCAGACACGCTTTGAGCAACCGGCCAATCAGGGCCTGACCCCAGCCTCTCAAGTCACCTTCAACGCGCCGCTTCATTTCGTCTGGGTCTACGATGCCGCTGCCGCCGCCCAAGGGCGTCTCAAGCAGCATCATCCTGACGATTTCACCGCCGTTGTAGACCTTGTCTGACCAATCACCCAACGATGTGAAATCAAACAAGGCGTTATCTAGTGCGCGCCCTCCGTTAGCTTTCGCACCGGGATTGTCCAAATAGTAATCGGGATAACCCTCTAGAAGCTGAAGATCTAGCGCACCGTGCTCGGTCAGAAATTGGAGTGCGTTGGTGCCCTCGTCGACAAACGCCTCCAGGGAGTCGTCGTTCATTTCGCCATGGTCCAGCGACCGGAAATAAGCGAGCGCATCCTCGCGACTGTCTGAAATGCCCTTTTCCTGCATGCTGGGGTTGCTAGGGACCCAGACGATACCGCCGGAGATGGCGGCGGTGCCGCCGAGTTTTGCGCCCTTTTCAATGACAGCTACCTTTGCGCCGCTATCGTGGGCAGCGACAGCCGCGCTCAGGCCTGCAGCACCAGCTCCAATAATGAGAACGTCTGTCGTCTTTGAGTCTGTCATCTCGCCCGTGCCCCCCCCTGACTGAAGATAACCAGTGCCTGTCCGCGATAGGGATGCGGACCATCTATTTTTATCAGCGTAGTTTGCCGCATTGGTGCTTAAATGCGACCACGTGCAGAGAAAATCTACACCGGCGACTGAGATTCAGGTAATAAGTGTGTGGTGAGGGAGGTCAACCTCGCTCGGCTTGAAAGCCGTCGCGCAGGCTATTGTTTCGAAATCCAGCAGTCAACTTTCCAGCAGTTCAATACGATAGCGAGCTCCTCTAAAAAGCCCTTACAATCATTTCTCTCGGACTGCTTTCACAGATTGGGTTTGGCCATCAAAAACATGTCTGTAAATCAGGGGTTGTGGGGCGGTACTGTGAGTCTCAACGCAAGTAATGAAACTTAGATGAACCAAAGACAAACCAATAAGGCCAATCGACAACGACTAATTGTCAAGAATGCGGCGCGATTATTTTCGTCGACGGGCTACAACCAGACGACCATCGAGATGGTTGCTGAACGCTCGAACGTTTCACCCGTAACGATCTACAACAACTTCGAAAACAAAACGGGGCTATTGCTCGCTGTGCTGATTGAAGAGGGAGCGGGCGCCAAAGGGCTGGGCGAGCGAATTATTGATCAGAGAGAGCATGGTGATGCGGAAGTGCTCTATCGCTTGATCGAAGTTTATGTTGATCATCCTATGGAGTTCATGAACAAGTCTTGCTGGCGCCAATCACTCGCAGCCGCAACTGCTTCAGAAAGCAAAAAATTCACTGAGGAATATCAAAACGTCGATAAAACACTCTGTCAGCAGCTGATAGCTGTGGTTTGCGCGCTTTACGAGGAGGGGGTGTTTATAGCCCAGGTTGATGCCCGCACCTTGGGAGAGGTGCTGTGGAATAACATTAATCAGATGTTCACTGACTATATCTCGGATGATGCGATGACGCTTGGGGCGTTGAAGAGCGCTTTGCGGCGACAGACAGAGGGGCTGTTGCTCTTGGCTATGAGACCATGATCACGCTGTTATAGAGGCCCTTTCGCTCTCAGCTTTTAGCAGTGGGACCGTGTTTCCAAACGCAGTCATAGTATCTTCAAAATCCCGTTCAGAGTGCACTGCACTAACCCACCCTCCCGGGAAACCGGCGAGGTGGACTCCTTGGGTCAACAGCGCAAGCACAAGCTTTTGCGGGAATCCGGCTCGTCCCAGCTTTAACGTGGCCGCGTCATAGTGGCATGGGTCGAAGTCCAGAGGGTCGATGTCCAAATTTTCTGGGTTCGTGAAGATAAAGAAGCCCGAGTATGTGCCATAAGCGGCCCACCCTAACCCCTGATCGCTGAACATTTGGTTCATGCCATTGCGAAGCCGGGCTGCAAACTGGTTGGCGCGCTCACATGCATCGGTATCCCGAATTTGCTGGAGCATGGCTATTCCGGCTGCTGCAGAGACCCGGTTGGCATTGAAGGTGCCGTTATGAGCGACTTTTTCTTCTTCTCGCTCCGCCATAACATCAAAATCAAGAACGTCGAGAATGGCTTTCTTGCCGCACACCGCTCCCCCGGGGAGGCCTCCGGAAATAATTTTTGCATGGGTACTCATGTCTGGAGTAATTCCCAGTGCCTGCTGGGCACCACCTGGAGCTACTCTGAAGCCACAGATTACCTCGTCGAAAATAAGCACGACGCCATATTTTTCTGTGAGTTCTCGAAGCTGCTTGACGAATTCCGGCTGAATCGGCACAAGGCCAAAGTGCGAACCTGTTGGTTCCAGAAGAATGGCTGCAATATCGTCCCTGCGGGTTAACACATCGGTAACCGCTTCTATGTCACCTGGGGGAAGAAGTAATGTTTCAGCGGCGGTTTGACTGCTAATACCGCGTGGAGCTGAGCCATCAAAGTGGCTGCTGTAACCGACCACTACTGAATCATGCCAACCGTGATAGTGGGTGGTGAATCGGATAATGGTGGATTTCCCTGTGTAGGCCCTGGCTAGTCGCAGCGCCAGATGTGTAGCTTCTGTGCCGGACATCGTAAAACGTATCCGCTCTGCGCAAGGTACCATCTCCTTCACTAGTTGGCCGTGTTCAACTTCTAGATCAGTACTGCCCCCGACCTGTGTGCCACCGGTTATCGTTTCTTGAACCGCCTCTATTACGGCTTTATTCCCATGACCCAGTAGGTGGCTGCCATGGCCGCCCACGTAATCGACGTATTCGTTATTGTCGACATCCCATTTGCGCGAGCCCTCAGCGCGCGCAATATAGGGCCCGTAGGGCTTTTGGTGCCGGGAGTCATGGGTTATCCCGCTGGGAAAAACCTCTTTCGCGTTCTCTGAAAGAACTGCCGAGCCGGGTGTCAGGTGCCGGTATAGCTCCTCTATCTTTTCCAGACTCGAATCAAGTGCGTTTTCTATGGAGTGTTCGACTTTATCAAGCATGATCATTTTCCCTAGTGCTGAAAATTAGCCAGCTGCCCCTTGTGAGTAGTGGAATGGCAAACACTAAAATAAAGAACCAAGTCAGCGTGCCGTAGCCATCAGCGATCAGTTGTATTAATCCGAATTCATTGGCTAAAACATTGGCGGCGATAAGCACCACAAGCACTGTCACCCCTCTCTGCCAAAATGCCATCTTTCTACCGTTGCTTCTTTGAGCCTCAGCGATTCGCTCGTTCAATGCGTGTATGTAGGCTGTGCCGGTCTCTACAAAAGTGCCAAAAAGCACGAGATAGAAAATGAGCGACATCCACCGCATGTCCAGGCGATCAATCATGAAGTCCGATGGCACTGCAGCCCCAAGTATTTCTGGGTAGCTGGCGATCATCGGCAGATAGAGCAAAACTGCTGGTAGCATCGCTAGTGGGCCAGCCAGCGCCCCTGCCATGAGTGCGTCGCTACGGGATTGCAGGTGGACGACACAAAAGAGTATCAGCGGAATAACTGACAGATTGAAGCCAACGTATTTAATGCCGTTGTAAAACCATTCGCCATCGACAGGCTGACTGAGGTTGCTGAGGAGGTCGTCTCCAAAATCTGAGACGTAAAGAATGACAAAGGCGAAATAGGTAGCGTAGAGAAGAAGTGACCATCCAGTAAGCACTCGCTCTATTAGATGCGTGCCATAAATCGCCAATACCCCGATTAAAATCGCTAATCCTAGTGTTCCGAAACTTGCAGAGAGCCCGAGATGTTTTTGAGCAATCTCCCCGGCGGCAGAAGCGATTACTGAAATGACCAGTAGCCCCATTAGGAAATATCCAAGCTCGTACAGAACTTGGCCTCGCCCTAGGAGCTGCCCGAAAAAGGCGTGATACGTATGGCTTTTTGTCTTACGCGCTAGCTCAAAAGAAATTGCCGTAATCACGCTGAGAACAATCGTAGCAACCCCCATGGCAAGTAACCCGCCACTTGGGCCCAGCACGAGAAAGAACTCCACAATTTCACGGCCCGTGGCGTATCCACCGCCGATCATTACCGATTGGAGAATGAGACCTGGCATTAGAATTCTTCGGAATATCTGCCTATTCATACTCGTTAGCCCGCATTGGCGAGTTCCGGTGACGTTTTTAGCAGTTCTCGGTATACGTGGAGGTAAATCGCTGCAGCGATCGCAGATGCGGCCGCGCATAATGTCATTACTGCGCCGTAGCCCATTTGATAGGCAAGCAAAGTGCCCGCTATAGAGGGTGCTATTGCTTGCGCCACTCCCTGCCACGCGGGCACTAACGCGGCATAGCGGCCGGAGGGGTCAATATTAGATAGCGTGCCCAACTGAAAGACGTCGATAAATATCCAGAAAAAACTGAAAGAGAAGACGCTGATGACGAAGGTCGCCGAGTCAACCTGCGCTGCCAGCATCAGCATAGTGAGGCTGATGGCGAGTAGGGAGAAAATTAAGGGCTTGGATTGCCCAAAGCGCTTCGCAAGAATCACAGCAAGGAATGCCGCTGATAAACTAAAGACCTGACTCCATGTTAACGACCCTGATACAAATTCTGGGCTGATGTTTGCCGCTGAGCCTGCCCGTTCAATAAACGCCCAATAAGCGCCGACCATTATGTAAAAACTGAATACCGCGGCCAGACACAGTCTGGGGAGTATCAGCGGTACCGAAGCCTTGCTGACGAGTTCAGTCGTCTCTTCTGATTTTGCTTCTTCATCGCTTGGGTCACTGAAATATCGCGGGAGCAGGGGTATCACAAATAGAATGGGGATCGCTTCTATAAGGTAGAAAGCGAAGATGCCATTAACGCCCCACCTCGCATCGAGCATCGGAAAAACATAGAAAATCAGAGCGTTCATCGTGACCAGCACAAAAAGAAAAATGCTGAACGTTCGAGCAGAATTGTGGCTCCCAGCCAGGCTGGCTGTGCAGGTTGAGTAGCATATGCCCGCGCCTACTCCAGCGCCAAGCCGGCACAGAACGAGGGGCAGTAACTCCTGATTCTGAGTGGAAAAGAAGTTGCTCAGGATGACGAGGAACAAGCCGCCGTATGCCAGCGTGCGCCGATTGGCTCTGGCGACTACAAGAGCGGTTACGAAGGATCCAATGAAGAGGCCACCCATGTCTGACGAGGCGAGCCAGCCCAACTGCTGCTCATTGAAGCTAAGCGATTCGGCTAGCGAGCCCACTAACATGGGCATGCCCATCGCAACGCCAGTGCCCGCAAACCCGAGAATGATGGCGGCAACTATCGCTTTGGGTTGGTCAAGTTCATTGATGTCGCTGTTCATGAGGTCGTGATCACCATGCCCGATGCCATCATTGCTCGCCGTGGCGCGTTCTCCGCTAGCATCACTCATGCGGCTGACCGCTCAGACCACGGGAACTCGGGCTTAAGTGGTGCGTGCCCGAGAATATTGTCAGCGATTTTTTCTGCGATCATGATGGTAATAGCGTTCAAGTTGCCTGCTGGTATGACGGGGATAATAGAAGCGTCAACCACTCTCAGGTTATTTAGGCCATGGACTCTGCCTTCTGAATCGGTCACCGCGTCTTGAGAAGTGCCCATGCTGCACGTGCCGCATGGGTGATAGTTGGATTCGACCTTACTGTATAACCAACGCGCGGTATCTTTTTTGTTGTTAAGGCTAGAGGCGCCCGACAGCTCCGACGTGAGGCGCCCACGCCACGCGGGCTGATGAAATATTTCCTGTATGGCGCTCACTGTGTGCAGCGCCAATTCTTTGTCTTGGGTGGTGCTTAAATAATGAAAACGGAATTTCGGGGGCTTGAAGGGATCAGCACTATCGATCCATAGCTTGCCGCGACTGGTCGGACGCTGAAGACTGGCAAAGCACTGAAATCCTGGCGAGATGGTAATGCCCTCGGGTGCGAAATCGCCTCGCATCGCAATGCACTCAAGTTGAATATCAGGATGATCGCTTTTCGATATCAACGATAAAAAAGCGCCAACCTCAAAATGGTTGGAGGATCCCAACCCCCTTTTTTGTAGTAGCCACTGTAGACCGGTTTTTAGCCTCCCGAAGCCATGAAGTTGAGCCGCTATTGAGTCAGACGGGTTATTTGCGCCATATTCGAAGCACCATGCCGGGTGGTCCTGCAGGTTGTGGCCGACTCCTGGCAGGTGATGCTTAGGCTGTATTCCGCAACTGGAGAGTGCGTCTCCATCGCCAATACCTGACAGCATCAATAAATGCGGAGACTGGATGGCTCCTGCACAAATGATGAGCTCTTTGCCTACTTCAATGTTGAGTTCTTCGCCAGCGCGATAAAGCGTCACTTCCACAGCGCGATTTTGAGACAGCTTTATGGTGGTGCAGCGAGTCTCCAGCATCAATTCAAGGTTATCTTTTTGGGGCTGATCATAGAGATAGGCTTGAGATGCGCTGTGCCTTACGCCGTTTGAAACGTTTCTCTGTGTTTCATGTGCGCCACCCTGATAGGCGCCATTGTGGTCGGGGTTTAAGGCGGCGCCATATTCAGAACAGGCGTTCAGAAAGCCCTGAAATAAGGGATTTTTGATCTCGGTCTTTACTACCTCTGTTGCCCCACCCGTTCCTCTGTATGCAGCATCACCCTGAGGGTAGTGTTCGCTCCGCTTGAAGTAGGGCAGGCAGTGCGCATAGCTCCAGTCGTCGAGGCCACGGTGACACCAACCGTCATAATCTGCTCGGTTTCCCCGGACCCAGTTCATGCCATTGATAGAGGAGGATCCCCCCAGTACGCGACCGCGCGGCGTGTAAACACCAGTGTCGGACTGGTTCTCGTGAAAATCTTCATTTGCGCCGAAAAACTTCCAGTTGTACCGGTCCTTCATGAGAGGAATGCCCAGCGCCGCAGGCATCTGAATAAAGAGACTTCTGTCGCTAGGCCCTGCTTCGATCAGCAGCACATTGTTGCCTGGATGCTCACAAAGGCGTGCTGCAAGTGTACTCCCGGCGGAGCCAGACCCAATGATGATGTAGTCGTATGCAGACAGAGATGGGCGCCGAGTGATTTTCATTAGCCGCGCTTGTTTTAGTCACCCAAGCCTGTTGCCACATTCTCAGAATTCAGTGACAGAGCGAGAATGGTGTGGGTTTGCCTGGCTAGCTTGCTGTGGAGTTCCGCCAGAGACATGGGTTCATCAACTATGAATTCAGTAAACATCTG
>CAXEVD010000037.1:0-8874 GCA_963999395.1 uncultured Halieaceae bacterium | reverse complement strand
CCTCAAGGCCACTGACGCTATCCGCGTATAGATCCTGTCTTGGAAAGAAAAATGTGGTGCTCTGGACCACCCGATGATTGGTGATAAACCGATTAGAGCTACTAACAAACTCTACTGTTGCATAACCCAAGGCCAGCAACGGATAGACAACACAACAGAGGAAGATAACGTCCGATTCCGCGCTGGCATTGTCGCTCCATAGCAGAAATAAGATGGCAAATGCCGCTACCATGGCCGCCCTCGTGGCGTGCTCCCAGAGACATCCCACGGGACGCCCCAGGTTCATAAAAGTATGCTCGCCGGTTTCGCCGTGTTCGCTGGGCGTAAACGCTCTGTCTTTCATGATGGCCAACAGCCTCTTGTGTTCGTGAGCTTTCTCCATTCTCGGTAGCGTATAAGGTAGCGCAAACAGTATGCCTAGCAAAACCGCCCCAACGACCATTGACAAAATGATTCTAAGATCCATCGGCTCGTCACGATTCATAAGCATTTCAAAGGCATCACTGGGAGCATTTTCAGGGGCAACAGTCGGGTCGATGGCAACAGATAAAGATATGATATCACTAATATTTTTATCGATTGACGACACCAGCGCTCGCTCATATCGATCAATAAAAGCAATCGCGTCACTGGTCATTAGGTCAAGACACATACCAAGATACAGAGCATCGAGAGCAAACTCCCAGGAGCCCACGAAGTCAGGGAGCCCTAATCTTGCCCGAATGTGGTTCACCACAATCAGCAGCTCGCTGCCGCTGGCAAGAGTGGTATCACCTAGCTGAGCACAACGCGTTTGGGCGAGAAAGCCGTTTCCCTCTCGCGGTGAGCAGCCAGAAATCGAAATCATCACAACCGATAGGAAAAGACCCAAAATAATCAGGGTCTTTCGGGTCTTCGGTCGACCGGTCTCTAACCTGTGCAAGCGTGTTTTGTTATTTTGGTTCAACATCAATATCTTGTGGCTCGCTGCCTAGGAACCTACAAGATAGGGGGGGAAATACTACAGATCAAGAAAGTGTTTCACAAATTTTTCCCGTAAAAATGACCACTTGCAACGTTTATCTGATTTGATAGGTCGGCAATATGATGCAAGTCCCGCATCTGGTCGGCAGCGTCCTGCTAAGTCAGAGAAAGCGACCGTCCTGTTACCGCGGTAGGCGCGTCGTATATGGCATAAGCAATCTGGCAACCCTCCCGAAACGTATGCATTGAGCAAGAGCCATACCGAGGCGAACTGCATGGAATTATTGTTTTGGATGGTCGCAGCCACCTTATGGCTTGGAATTAGCGTCGACTCGGCCCGCAGGCAAACACCGCTTCTACTGTTTGAGCAAGCCCACTCTCGGTGACCGCTAAGACAGAGGCATCACTTTGACCTGGTTGATCATTGGCTTCTGGGGTTGCGCCAGCACGTGGCTACTCAGCTTGGCCGGGGATCTGGGACTTGCGCGCGACCCCGACGTTGCAAAGGGCCTTCAATGGCTACCTTTGATCAGTGCCATCATTTCTTTCATAGGCATGTGTTATTTCGGAAACGCCACATCGATGTTTGGTTGGTGACAATCGACAACGCTCAGCGAGATTAAGAAACAGACATCAACAACAGGTATTGCATTTTTCAGCAAGGAAAGACCGCTGAGCCAGCTTTTTTTTCACTCTGTTAGCAGTAAACTGAAGCGCAAAACAAAGCAGTAATCCCCGGGGGTCACTCTACATGTATGCGCCGATTCCGATTTTAGATACCTGGCCCCAGCAATCGATTCGCGGTCACAGCATCCCCGGTTCCCGCTACACCTCCCGTGACTTCATGGAGCAGGAATGGGAAGGCATGTGGACACGGGTGTGGCTACTGCTGGGCCGGGAGTCTGAGTTGCCAGGGCCCGGCGACTGGCAGATGGAGCCCGTGGGGCGCGAAGAGATCCTGATGGTGCGCCAGCAAGACGGGAGCATTAAAGCCTTCTATAACGTGTGCCAGCATCGGGGCAATCCGCTGGTGGACGAGCCCAAGGGCAGCACCCCGCGGCGCTTTGTCTGCCGCTACCACAGCTGGGCCTTTCTGCCCGACGGCGCGCTGCAGTTTGCGCCGGATAAGGAGGACTTCCCGGACGGCAACCCCTGCGGCAAGCTGCGGCTCGCCGAGCTCAAATGCGAGACCTTTGCCGGCTTTATCTGGGTCAATATGGACCCCGACTGCGGGCCTTTAAAGGATTACCTAGGGCCGATCTGGGACGAGTGGCAGGCCAGAGAGGTGGATACCTGGCAACGCACCATGGCCAACACCATGTGGTTACCCTGCAACTGGAAGGTGGTGCTCGATAACTTCAATGAGTCCTACCACGTACCCACGGTGCACATGGGGGCGACGCCCTCCACCGACCGCACCGCCATCGCCGGAGGCATCAACACCTACTTCAAAGAAACCCAGTTTGATCTGGCGAATGAAGGCCATGCGCGCATGATCATGAAGGGCGGCTATGGTGCGGGCGTGACCGACACCGACGGCAACATAGTCGAGCCGCTGGCCTCGCTCCTTGGCTACTGGAACCTCGACCCCGCCGACTTTAAAGGCAAACCCGATGACACCCGCGGCGCGCTGCAGCAGGCAAAGCGAGCGCTGGGCCCCGACAAGGGCTACAGCCACTACGCGGCCGTGCCCGACGAGCAGCTTACCGATGCTTTCCACTACACGCTGTTCCCCAACTTTGCGGTGTCGTTATGGGCCGACGGCTTTCACTTTTTGCGGGCGCGCCCACACCCTACCGACCCGGAGCAGTGCCTGTTTGATAATTGGTGGTATGCCAGCCCGGCCAGCGTGGCGGCCGAGTTAGACGATGGCACCAGCGCCACCGAATCACTCACCGGTGACGGTTCGGGTGACGTGCCCGTCAAATGGCTGACCTGCGGCGAGGACTCGATTGGCCCGGCGATCGAAGACGACGTAGCGGTGTTTATCACCCAGCAGCGCGGCGTGCGTTCGCGAGGGTTCAAAGGCGCCTATCTCTCCGGTCAGGAGAAACGCATCAGCCGGTACCACGAGCGCATCGATGACTACATCGATGGCAAGCTATAGCCATAAATAACGAAATAGGGCATGGATAGGATATGAGTGACGCCGACGATCGCAGGCAGCTCCAGGATGTGATGCTCTCCTATGCCGCTGCCGTGGATGCGCGGGACATGGCGCGCTACCGCGCCTGCTTTGCCGATGACGTCGAAATTGTGGGTTTTGGTGAAGCCACGATTTCCGGCGCCGATGCCTGGACCGCATCAGTGGAAAGCCAGCTCGAGGCTTTTTCTGCAACCCAGCATCTGATGAGCCCGCAGCTGGCGACGATATCGGGTGATACCGCCTCCGCCCGAACCGATGTGCAAGCGCTGCACGTGCTGAAAGACGGCGATGGCGCCATGTTCACCCTGTGGGCGACCTACCTGACCGACTTTGTACGCGCCGGCGACGGCTGGAAAATTGCCCGCCATGAACTGGTCATCCGGGGCACCCAGCAAACCCCCTGACAACACTGAGATGTCACTGCGCTCCTCAGCGGGCTTAAGCCCGGCACGGCGACTGTCTGTTAACCACTTTACGGTGGCGTTGCTGGCCCGCTGGGTGAGCTACGGGCAAGCGGCCAAAGCATGGCCATTGGTGGTGACGGCAGATCAGAGTGGTCAATGTGCGCAGGCGCTCTCAAAAGGACGGCAACAGGAGCGCACAGCGGGTTTGGCGACCTCGTTCTCAACGCTCAAATGGAATGTCGAGAAAGCACAGCATCCAAACTTTGATTCGGGCGGTGGCGGAGCACCTTGAACTCAAATACTCCCGGGGGAAACGCTACGCTGAATCCGCCGAAGCATTTATCGATCGTCTGGCACGTACACGCAAGAGCTCCTGGAGCGGCGAGCCCTATCAACTGATCTGCGACGGCGAGACACAGCCCGCCGGCGACTGGCTAACAATGAGGCTTGAAGCGCTTCGCAGTCAGTGAGTAGAGGTGTGACGCGCCTTAAACTGTCTGAGGTGATCAGAGGGCTGTCTTCAGGCGTCGGCAAATCGCTGCAGGCTAGACAGGGTCGAGGGCTCATCGGGCACCAGTGCGGCGGTCGCGCCCCACAACGCGCGGTTGGCGAGGGCGCTGTCGAAGCATTCGATGATCGCGCGAATTTGGCCGTCCCGGACTTTGAAGATGTGGACGTAGGTCTGATCGTAGCGCTCACCGGTTAATGCCAGGCCATTGTTCTGTGCCATGGCCACCACCACTTCACCCCCGTCAAACACGATCCGGTGATCGGCACAAAAGGTGATCTCCTCGGGGTTCACGCAGCCAAATACGAGCGGGGTCACTTCCTCAAAAAATCGCTGCTTACCCTCATAAATGCCGGACAGCACATGATCCTGTGTCGGGCATATCAGACAAAAGTCTTCGGCAATGACGCTATCCAACAACGCGGTGTCACCGGTTCGGATTGCCTCATAAAACTGATCAACAATGTGGCTCATTGGCGCCTCCGCGTCGGTATCGATCTGTCGTTTTGCCTGTTAGGCCGGATAAGGGCTGACGCCGTGCGAGGCATCACCACAAGCTAATGGCATCATCCTCAGGTCTCATCGTCGGGCGTATCACCTGCCCGCAGCGACTGTACGCCCCGAATAACAAAGTGGATAAAAGCGATCCACAACGTCACGTAGGCGAGGGTAAAGCCCCTCTGCCACCCCACATAACCCAGAATGACACCTGTTACCGGCACCATCGCCAGCCAGTGACCCGTTACCCAGGCCGAATGCTTCCAGGAAAAGTAGACCGCACTGACCGCTGCAACAATCATCAGGATCGAAAAAACGTCCTGCGCCCAAGGGCGGGTGTACATCAGGCCTCCCAGTACCACCGCGGATATCCCCGCAATGGCGTGGGCCAGCGCACCAAAATCAATGCCGCGCTGTGGGGCTGAGTCTGTGGGGACGTCGCTCATGCTGGCACCCTCTGTGCCACCTTTTTGCTGTTGCGGACAAGCCGGCCTTGTTTATCTGCTGCACCATACGCGGGTCGTACCCTTAAGGGGTGAGGTCCCGAATATAGCCGAGCACATTGGGGTAGTGCGTTGTGGGGGTACCGGTGGCTCGCAGGGCCGCGACAGCCTCATCGGATACGGCGCCGTAAAGCTCAACGGTAAAGACATCCAAGAGTGGTGAGACCTCCTCGAGGTATGCACCCAAATCTACATTGTTGAGATGGAAGATGAGCGCCTCGCTGTTTTCATAGACCTCGGTCCAGATAAAGCCCTGAGGGTCGGACGGATCCTGATCGAAGGTATGCAACAACATACCGGGCTCCCCAGCCTCCACTTTTTTGTCGACGGCGGCAGACAGCGCCACCACTTGATCTACCTGATCAGGCAATGCATGCAATCGCGCAATCAGGACAAAAGCCGATGGTCCTGCGGGCAAGGCGTTCTGAGCCTGCACCGCTGAGGACAAACCGGCCACTGCCAAGGTCAGAATAAAAAATAGATTACGCAACATGCTGAGCCCCCAATCGATTAGAGGCCTCAGCTTAGACGAATCCGTCATCTTCTGCGAAATTTTGCTCATTCATCTTAGCTTCGCTGATGGCCATAGTGTTTAGGCCCAACTTAAGTGGCCCGCGAGCCTGAGAAGCACGCCGAGGAAACAACCGAATGGATGAACATACCGTTCTTGAGCACTTGGGCAATCTGGGGGTCATCCTGCTTGCCGTCCTGCTCTCCACCTCAGTGCATTACCTGTTTCTAAAGCACTTGAACCGCGGCGCGCGGCTGGCACTGAAATTCCCTCAGATCAGGCTAGACCATGGCGAATTCAAGACTGAGGGTCTAGCTGGGGTCGATCAACGCAAACCGCGGTACCACGCCATCCGGCGTCTCAACGCTTTCCTGAAACATCGACAGCGGCCGCACCCAGAGCCCACGGTCGCCGTATTCGGGTCGGTACACCACCAGCGCCTCGCCGGTTTCTGAATGCTGGGCCACACCCATCACGGTGTACTCACCACCCTTGTAGTGGCGGTATCGGCCCAGCGCAAGGTCGCTCATTCGGCGACCCCGCCAAATGCTTTGATCAAGTCAGCCTGCAGGCCCGCAAGAATCTCACAGAGAATCAGAAAGTCCGCATCCGCCCGGGCTAAGGGGTCTTCAACCAGCTCGTCGCTCGCTTCACGAGTTGCATCGCTGAACCTCAGGCGACGCAGAGACAGGTCTTTGTCGACCACGGCTGCAACCCGCGCACCCCACTCCAATGCCAGTTTCTCAACCTGATGGCCCGAGGCGAGGTGTGCCAACACCTCCTCGCTATCGAGGGGCACGCCGCGCACCTTCACAGAACTGCCCTCCTCGCGCTGGTCGGCAAAATCGGCCTCGTCACCCAGCTCAATCGCCTCGGGAATGCCGCCCTGCATCAGCCATTGGGTCATCATGTGGGCGGGCGCTTTTTGGGTTTCGGGCAAGACAGCAGGTAAGTTGCCGAGCGCCTCGCGCAGATGATTGAGCACCTCTTCCGAGCGCCCGGCGCTGCTACTGTCGATCCAGACCCACCCAGCTTGATCAGCAATGATCGCGCGGATCGTGCTGGAGCGAGAAAAAGCGCGGGGCAACAGATCTTGCGTGACCTCATCGGTCACAGCCAATCGCTCACGGCGACTGACCTTGCGCCCCTGCGCCTTGGCAATTTGCGCGCAGCGCTCATTGGCCTGCTCGCGCACTACCGTCGCAGGCAGGAGCTTCTCCTCACGCTTTAGGCGCACCATCCAGTAAGGCCCTGCCGCATGGACCAGTGCCGAGGCCACATCATCCAGCGCCGGCACCCACCCGAGGCTGCTCGCTTGCGCGGGCGTGCAGGCAGAAAAAGTGCGTGACTGCAGGCGGCGTTCTAGCTCCTCGGCGTCAATGCCGAGACGGCTGGGTAAGCGGTAAGGTCGAAGCGCGCGGAACCACATAAAGCAAATATCCAGAGGGTGTCATGATCGGGGGCCGCGCAGTGTATCGCAGTCTTCGCCAGCGGGTGGGACTTGGCCTAAAATCGTCCTATCTACGCTGGGAGCTACTCATGCGATACCTCCACACAATGATCCGCGCCGCCAATCTCGATGACACCCTCGATTTCTTTGTCGACAAGCTGGGGCTGGTCGAGGCCTACCGGTATGACAATGACGCCGGGCGCTTCACGCTGGTCTTTCTCAGCGCGCCAGATGATCTGGAAGGCGCCAAGGCACGGCAGGCGCCGCTGGTGGAGATCACCTACAACTGGGACCCCGAGACCTACGATGGCGGGCGCAATTTTGGGCACCTGGCGTACCAGGTCGTCGATATCTACGCGACCTGCCAGCACCTGCTGGATAAAGGCGTAACGCTAAATCGCCCACCCCGCGACGGACGCATGGCGTTTATCCGTTCGCCCGACGGGATCTCGATTGAGTTATTGCAGTCCGGTGACGCCCTGCCGCTGCAAGAGCCATGGCAGTCGATGGAGAATATCGGGGAGTGGTAACTCCTAGCGGTTAAGGAAGGCCAACATCCAGCGCGCAACGCGATCTCCCTCGTGCTGGCGCCACTCGAAACTCGCCATGCCCTCTGCCACCCGCTCCGCACCGATCATGTCGTGGCGGAATTTCATGATCTCTCGCGAGTACTCGGGAATGAATTCGGGATGACCCTGAAAGGTCAGGATGTGCTCCCCCAAGGTCATACCGGCCACCTCGCAGTGGTCATTGGTGGCAATCTGTTGGGCGCCGGGGGGCATAGCCATCACCTGATCCTGGTGTGATGCCAGCAGACAGAATTGATCGCCATCGGCCAGATCGAACGCCGCTTGGTCGACGTTGTAGCAATTTACGCCCACGCCCCAGCCCTTATCTGACTTACCAACTGTCCCGCCCAACGCCTGGGCCACGAGCTGATGACCAAAACAGATACCAATCACCTTTCGCCGTGCGGCGTGGCACTGGCGCACGAAGCCTTCCAATGCGCGGATCCAATCCTTGTCGTCGTAAACGCTGCTTTTGCTGCCGGTAATCAAGAAGCTGTCGGCTGCCGCCACACCATCGGGCAGCTCTCCCGCCTCCACGTTCCAGGTGGTAAACGTCAGGGCGTCATCTTCGGCCAAAAGCAGGCGCTCGAACATGTCCGGGTACTCACCGTAGGTGGGCACCCACTCTGGCCTGACGGAATCGGTGCGCAAAATACCGATGTGCATACTCTTGTGCTCCGCTGCAACTACTAGCCCGCGCGCAATCCGCTACGGCGCGCCAGCGTACGCCAACTTGGCAATTCTGACAAAGTCATCAAACTGACACGGACTCGTCACAAAATCGCCACATGCCGCGCCTACCGTAGGTGATATTGCGATACTGTCGACGCTGCACCAGTGGGACGCGCGACTGTTGAAACAGCTCTTTTAACAGGGGCAACGGCGTCGCTCATTGATACGGTTCTCGAGAATCGTTTCACGAAGCGGCGACAGGTATCTGCAAGTCGTCTTCCCTGTTACCGCCTGGTTGCTCGCCTCACCCGCAGCCTCTGGCTAATGCGAACACGCTCCCCAATGACGAACAGGGAAATGTGGGGCGTCGTACTGCGAACATCGCCAGGTTCAAGTCAGACCTTGCAAGCGCCCGTGGGGTTGTCTGTAATTGCGGTTTCGAACTGATCTCGGAGTGTTTGCATTGGCGCAAACCGGTTCTCACGAGACCGCTGGCAAAACAGATGGGGCAGCTCTCCAACGGCGCGGCGCTCGAGACCCTGCATCATGCGACCGTCATGCGCCAGATCGACAACGAGCTGACCGCACGCTGGTTAGCAGCACCCCCTCCGACGCCGAACCTGTCTTTTCCGGATGTCAGCGCGTCTTTG